>SBGQ01000062.1 GCA_006226965.1 bacterium
ACTAATCAACTAATCAACTAATCAACTAATCAACTAATCAACTAATCAACTAATCAACTAATCAACTAATCAACTAATCAACTAATCAACTAATCCAAAAAAATAATTTTCTTCTTGCGAGCGCCCTCCTCCTTGCTTAACTTTAATGAATTTGAAAATTAATCAGATAGCATCCAACCATTCATGAGTAAAGCCGGCATTCTAGTAGAATTCTGGGATTTTTTAAAAGTCCGAAAGAAGCTTTGGCTGGCCCCTATCGTTTTTATCTTGGTTTTATTGGGGCTTCTGATTGTAGTTACCGGCAAAACTGCCTTAGCCCCGTTTATTTACGCATTATTCTGAAACCCAGTACAACCAGTGAAAAAGTATTCAATAAAAAAATCCGGCTTCATCTCTTCCGATAGGCCGGATTTTTTTTATCTATCCCAACCTAAACTGCCCATTCTAACACAAAACCCTCTTACGTCTTCATGAGTATTTATACACGTAAAAAAGCCATTTTAGCCCTCGCCGACGGTACCGTTGCGCATGGTTGGGCTATCGGCCTTGATGGAACTACCGGTGGTGAACTTTGCTTCAATACCAGTATGACCGGATATCAGGAAATCTTTACTGACCCAAGTTATTATGGGCAGATGATGATGATGACCTATCCTCACATCGGTAATTACGGCGTTTCTGCACGTGATGATGAACACCGAAAAGTGATGATTTCCGGCCTTATCGTTCGCTCGTTTTCTCAGGAATACAGTAATCCAACTGCCGACGGTGCCTTACAAGATTATTTGGTTCGAAATAAAATTGTAGGAATTACAGGAGTTGACACCCGAATGTTGGTTCGCCATATTCGAGAAAAAGGGGTAATGAATGCTGTAATCTCATCCGAGATTTCCGATGAACAGGTTCTTATTGAAAAAGCTAAAAACTGGGTTTCTATGGACGGACTCGATTTGGCAAAAGAGGTAACACGCAAAGAAGCTCAAACAGTAAAAGCTGAAAACGGCAGATTCAAAGTGGCTGCTTTCGATTACGGAATCAAACAAAACATTATAAACAGTTTAGCTGCACGCGGTTGTACACTTCGTATTTTCCCTGCAAAAGCAAGTTGGAACGATGTTTTGGAATGGAATCCTGACGGGTTTTTCTTTTCGAACGGCCCTGGCGATCCGAACCCAATGGATTATGCCATTGAAACTGTAAACAATGCTAAAGCAACCGGCAAACCTTTGTTCGGAATTTGTTTAGGTCACCAGTTAATGGCATTAAGCGAAGGTTTTACTGTAGATAAAATGTTTGTTGGTCACCGAGGAGCCAATCACCCTGTAAAAAATCTGGAAAACGGATTGGTTGAAATCTCGACTCAAAACCACGGTTTTGCAGTTAATCCTACTACAGTTGATGCAACCAAAGCAAGTGTTTCACACACAAACCTGAATGATGACACGGTGGAAGGTCTCCGATTTAAAAATTTCCCCGGATTTTCTGTGCAATATCACCCGGAAGCGTCTCCCGGTCCGCACGACTCCAGTTATCTGTTCGATCAATTTGTTAAGATGATTGAAGATTCACAAAACTAAAGCACTCTACATCAAACGAAATTACCTACCTAACCATGCCTAAAAAAACGGACATCAAAAAAATTCTCATTATCGGTTCAGGACCAATCGTAATCGGACAGGCTTGTGAGTTCGATTATTCAGGTAGTCAGGCCTGCCGCTCGCTTCGTGAAGAAGGGTACAAAGTTGTGCTCATCAACTCGAATCCGGCAACGATTATGACCGACCCGATTATGGCAGATGCCATTTACTTAAAGCCTTTAACCACTCAGTCCATCAAAGAAATTTGTGAAATTGAACAACCTGATGCGGTTTTACCGACAATGGGTGGACAAACAGCTTTAAACCTTGCACGTGACCTTCATCACGAAAATTACTGGGAGAAAAAAGGCATTAAGATTATCGGCGTTGATATTGATGCCATTGATATTACCGAAGACCGCCAACAATTCCGTGATTTAATGGAACGAATCGGGATTACTCAATGTAGATCCAGAACCGCTGAATCTCTCCTCGATGCTAAAGAAATTCTTGAAGAATTAGGCGGCTTACCAGTAGTTCTTCGTCCATCGTTCACGTTAGGTGGAACAGGCGGCGGCATTGTATGGAAAGAAGAAGACTACGAGAAAAAAGTATTACGCGCCTTAGAGTTAAGCCCAGTTCACCAGGTTCTTATCGAAGAGTCCATTTTTGGATGGAAAGAATACGAATTAGAGTTATTGCGTGATGATAATGACAACGTTGTAATCATTTGCGGTATCGAGAATTTAGACCCAATGGGCGTTCATACCGGTGACTCAGTTACAGTGGCACCGACTCAGACCTTAAGTGATAAACAATTCCAAATTTTACGTGATGCAGCCATTAAAATGATGCGTTCCATCGGAACATTTGCCGGTGGTTGTAATGTTCAGTTTGCTGTAAAACCCGGTTCTGATGAATTTGTAGCGATTGAAATTAACCCACGTGTGAGTCGCTCTTCGGCTTTGGCATCAAAAGCTACCGGTTATCCGATTGCAAAAATTGCTACAAAATTAGCAGTTGGTTATACTTTAGATGAACTGAAAAACCAGATTACCGGAACAACATCCGCTTGTTTTGAACCTTCGTTAGACTATGTGGTTGTTAAAGTTCCTCGTTTCAACTTTGAGAAATTCCCGGGCGCAAACGAAGAACTAGGAACCCAAATGAAAGCGGTTGGCGAAGTAATGGCTATCGGAAGAACATTTCCCGAAGCCCTTAACAAAGCTTGGCAGTCACTCGAAATCGGGCGTTCAGGTTTAGGTGCAGATGGTTACGAAGAAATCGACCGCAAAGAAGTGCGCGATCGTTTAATGAAACCTTATTGGGACAGAACACTTCAAATCCGAAATGCTTTCAAATTAGGTGCTTCTGTTGAAGAAATCGCGGATATCACCAAAGTTGACCCTTGGTTTTTACAACAAATTAACTACATGGTTAGCCTCGAAAATCGCACGGAAGGTCAAAGTTTAGATACCATTTCTCGTGAAGATTTATGGGAACTCAAACAAGCCGGTTTTTCCGATGTTCAAGTAGCTCATCTGCTCAGCCAAAGCGGTAAAAAAGTAAAAGAAGTACAGGTTCGTGAACACCGCAAAAAGTTGAACATGAAACCGGTATTTAAAGTAGTTGATACTTGTGCTGCCGAGTTCCCAGCTGAAACTCCATACTTTTATTCCAGCTACGAAGGTGAAAACGAAAGTTATCTCTCAGATAAAAAGAAGATTATCATCTTAGGTTCGGGACCAAACCGAATTGGCCAAGGTATTGAATTCGACTACTCATGTGTGCATGCGGTAATGGCCGTTCGTGATATGGGCTATGAAGCCATCATGGTAAACTGTAACCCTGAAACAGTCTCAACCGATTTTGATATTGCTGATAAGCTGTATTTCGAGCCTGTTTATTGGGAACGTGTGTTAGACATTATCGAACACGAAGGCGCTGAAGGCGTTATCGTTCAGGTTGGAGGTCAGACTGCCTTAAAGTTGGCAAAACGTTTCCACGACCATGGAATCAAGCTCTATGGAACCGATTTTGAAATGCTGGATTTAGCGGAAGACCGCTCTCGTTTTACTCCACTACTGCGCGATTTGGATATCCCATATCCGGAATACGGAACAGCTATGGATGCTGAAAAAGCTATTTTAATCGCTGAAAAAGTTGGTTATCCGGTTCTTATTCGTCCAAGTTATGTTTTGGGTGGACAAGGAATGCGTATCGCGGTAAAAGAAGAAGAATTACGCCGCTATGTAGAACGCATTTTGAAATCGCATCCTGAAAACGAATTCTTGATTGATAAATACCTCGAACAGGCCGTTGAAGTAGATGTTGATTCCGTTTATGATGGCGAAATGCTTCATATATCTGGAATTATGCAGCAGATTGAGCCGGCAGGTGTTCACTCCGGTGATTCAACTGCAGTTCTACCGCCTTACTCTTTGAGTGAGCACGTTATCAAAACGATAGAAGATTATCAGCTTCGCATTGCAAAAGCCATGAATATTCAAGGATTTTTGAATGTTCAGTATGCGGTAAAAGATGAAATAGTATATGTACTTGAAGCGAATCCCCGTTCAACCAGAACGGTACCTTTTATCGCGAAAGCAACCGGAAGAAGCGAGTCTCAAATCGGTGTTAAAGTGATTATGGGTGCAAAACTCAAAGACATGGATTTAACTTCGAAATTGAAATGTTACGCGATTAAAGAGCCGGTTTTCCCATTCGATAAATTCCCAGAAGTGAAGAAAGAATTGGGTCCGGAAATGAAATCGACGGGGGAAAGCATTTATTTCCTTGAAGATTTTAATGATGAGCATTTCCGTAAACCTTACGAGTTCAAGAGTTTATATTTGAGCAAGTAGGTTTTAAAGGTTTAAGTAATAAGGTTTAAGTGATTTGGTTTCGGCCACATCCTTAAACCTTTTTTTTGATATAAGAAATTATTATTGCCTAGTTTAATCGTTCGATTTAGATTCTTTTTAGTGATTTGAGTTCTGCTGATTCAACTTTAAAACGACTCATTAACTTATCAATTGATACGAACGATTTTGTTTATCTGATGATAGGTAACCAAAAAGCTTTTCGGATCTAGGCCCTAAATTTCCTTCTATTCTTGTTCTGCGATTTTCTTGAATTTTTAGGCGTTTGAGGGCTTTTCTTTATCCTTTTTTTGCAGGAATATTCTTTTTAGTCGTCATTTTACTTCGTTGCACCTGCGGTGTCCTCGAATGAGGGAATCACATACAATTTACAACTTAGTTAAGGCTTATGGATTCTGCAAAATCCCAAACAATAGGAGATGCCCGTATTCACGGGCAAAACGATTTTTTTTTCGTTCCCAAATCAGTTCATCAGTAAAATTACCCATACAAATGTGGCGATAAGTCTCTATCTTTACGCCCCTATTTGGAAAATCTATCACACCTTTCAAATCATGCAAACCAAACAAACTCTCATTAAACTCATCGAAAGTTTAAAAGACGAAAACGTAATCAACGATATTTTTGATTATGCGATGATGTTAACACAGATTGACGCCAATACAGAATCTGACAACGCAACAGAAGTTTATGGCGAATTTGAAGACGAGGATGAGCACTTTGACGAAAACACCTCCTATTCAATTGAAAAATTAACCAGCATGTTACACCGAAAAAACGGTCGTTAATTGTTTTCAACCACAATAAAAAAAGGAGCTCTTAGCTCCTTTTTTTATTTCTGTACAAAAATCATTTTCTGAGATTCTAACTGATCTATTTTCTTTATAAACGCTTGTAAATCATCAAATTTGTCTGGCATTATTACCGTTTTTGTAAAATCAACCACCCTTGTAATTTGAATTTGATTATCCTCTTTTTTGTCGATTGACAAATGATACATTCCAAAATCAGACTCAATTAATACGTCTTTTGGTAGTATCTCAGCTGTTGTGTTTTTCGGAATTTGATAGGTTGTTACAGCATAGTCTTTCGATTTTTGCCAAAACATTATCTCTACCTTTCTATCTTTTAAATCCGGAAGGCTTCTTTTCCACTTTGATAATGTGTTTAAAGGAATAAAAAGACGTTTACCTGATTTATTTGCGTAGCTTCTTACATCAACATTAAAACTAAAATAGGTCGAATCAGAACGGTCACCAATCTGATTAAAATCCATTTTTTTTATCGTTGCTTTTGAAAAATTGTACCCGTTGATTATAAACTTTTCCAAATTATCATTTGATTGTTTATACAATCTGTAGCGATAATAATCCTGATTATTTCCGAATTGGGATTCTTCATGAACAATGTTTGCATTACCTAGTTCATCAATTTCAAAATTAGTCTGAGTTTTAGAAATATTCTCAACGCTTTCGTACTCGTGGGTTTTCATAAGTTCTCCACCATTCTCATTTATTACCAAGGTATATCGACCCTGATTATCAAACCCAATATGAGCAAATGGTATATTTTGGTCTGTACATTCTAGCCAAATAGGTTCATTATTCTCATCTGGAACCATTACAATCATATGATTAAAATCATTGCTTGGAAAACTCGGATCTACACCAGCTTTATAATCTCCTCTTGTAGCTAGAGCTAAATAGTTTTTAATACCTGCATATTTTAGCATTGCATGTGTATAGTTACTCAATGCCTTACAATCTCCGTATTTATTTCGATAAACATATTTAGCATCAAAAGGCTGCCAACCACCTATTCCTAATTGAACACTTATATATCTGGTTTGCGTTTGCATTAATTGATATATCGCCTTTGTCTTCTCTGCGATTGTGAGTTTTCCTTCAATAGCCTCGTTAATCATGGGTTTTAACTCATCTGGCAAAACATCTTTGTCTTTTGATAAAGTTGCAAACCACTTACCGAAGTCATTCCATGTCTTCATATTACCCTTATAACCTTGAACTGTAAAATATGTCGGGGCTAAACGCACAATCGGTATTTGACGTTCTATTGGTAAATAATGGCTTTTATATTCAAATGGTGTTTGAATATGAAACTCCCATAATAACTCTTCTCTTTGGTTGCCCAAGTTAATTTTTACGGGCTCTTGTTCTAGATTGTATGTTTTATAACGAATGGGATTTAAACTATCATAAGAAACCGTTAATCGTCCATATGTTAAATACTCATCACCAGCAACCGGAAAAAAAGCAGGTAAATTTAATAAAGCAGTAGATTCATATATCAACTCAGTTTCAATTATATGCGGGTAGCTAGCAAACTTCAAATATCCAATTTTATATCTGGAATCATCATACAAAGAGTTTCCATCGTCTTTAATATCAGCAATATCTTTTTCCTTTAGCTGCAGTACTAACTTCATGTTTTGATCATAAACATTGCCCTTCATAGACTTTACAGAAATAAAACTATTGTAATAGGCGCTAAATATGGCATATTGCTCAGCTTGTTCCTTTGTATAAACCGTTACCGATTTCTTTTCGGTTACTCTATACATATTATCTTTATAGACTTTGATATCCTTAGATTTATAATTCACAACCACGTTATTCCCTTTGGGTCGAGCTGCAATTATTCGTGAATAATTACCATCAAATTCAATAATTGAGGCTCCTGAAAAACATGCAGTTACAATCAATCCAAGTAAAATGAGCGTTATAAAAAAATTAAACTGATTGCTTTTTTTTTGAAATAAACTCATGCTCTATTTCTCTTTTTTCTTTAATACAATCATTAAATCCTGAGCATCAACTAATTGTTGGAAAAATTCACGAATCGCCTGATAATCGGTAGATAAAAATTCTGATTTTGTAATTCTAACATCAGAAAGAATAACTAAGCCGTCTGGCTGCTGTTGACTAATAAGTCTAAATGTAGCACTTCTACTAGGTAATGACATTTGCATTGGCTTTGGAAGTTCATCTACTTCATAGCCTTCAGGAACCATCAATTTTACCATCAATTTATCAAAAGACGGATAAATAAAGTCCACCGGATATTGTCGCTCGTTCAACTTCAATGGATTTCTCTTGTAACGACCAATTAGCAGCGGATTAAAATAGATTGTACTATCAGTTGTAATTGTTTGATTCGGAACATTGAAATATGCACTAATAATAGGTTCAACATATGCATTGTCTAAGTTTTGAGTAGTAATACTATCTATACTTATCTCGTCTAAGCCACTAAACCATTTCTTTTTTACAATATCATTTATTGATGTTGTATCGTTAACTTCATCAAATAATTCTCGAATACTTACTGAGTTATACCCAGTTGTTGTATATGAAAACTTTCCGCTTATTACTCCATCGTTTAATAAACTCATTTCTAACATCATGGATTCATTAGATTTGGTTTTCAAATTTTCCAAATAAACCCAGTTAGAGTTTGAATTCGGCAACAATTTTAAGCCCATCTTAGCTAAATCATTAACGGCTAATAAATCATAAGCTCTATATTTGTTTTTTGCATCCATAAATATGATTTGTTCCGGCTGTACTTCAACAGCTGCAAGAACATGGTTAAATTGAGACGCTGATGCTATATCGTAGTTTATTCTGCCATTTGCTCTGGTCGAAATTGCCACAGGGTAAGCATTTAATCCAGCCGCTTTACATAAGTCTACTAAAAACAGATTTAGACTAGCCCCATTTCCGGATTTATCATTGAGCAACTTTTTTAAACTTTTATCAGGACTTAATCCGATATAGTTATTCCATTCATAATTCTTAACTACATAATCGTATAAATCTTTTGCTTTTTGTTCTGCTGTTGCCTCACTTTGAGTTATATCAGCGGCTATCTCTAAATGTTTTTTATCGATACCGAATAGGTTCTTGTATGAATCTCTTTCTAAGATTTTATCTCCGGTTTTCGGCCATGATTCATATAAAATGATTGGCGCTTCATCTGGCCATTTAACCATATTTAGATAAAAATCCATTTTTGATCGGTAATCAGAACTGGTAGTAATAAATGGCTCTGATTTAAAAGCCGGCACATTACTCATGGCATATTTCGCCGTATTTATATCCATATTTACAGTTCCAAATCGAGTTGAGGAAACGGGTCCAACAGAATATTGAATAGATTTTTTAATTGTTTTTCTATCTGTTTTATGTTCAGAAAGCGGTACATATCCTTTAAAATCTATTCCATAACTAAAGTACTCGGGTATTTGCGTAAAAAACTCTGTGTACAATACAGGAATGTCCCATTGGAATTGCCAACTTGGGAAATAATGATAGTTTTTAATATCTATAACATATTGATATTCAATTATAGCACCCGGCTCAAGATTAGGCATTGTGAATTTTACATGTTCAACGTCGTCAGATGCGTTTTGTGTAAAAATATCTTTTTTATTCAGTTTATGTTTTTTGAATTTCCCATTTGATTCTTCTACCCACGTAATCCCTTCAATTTTATTAATCTTCATGATGCTTCTGCTCTCCGGCATCACTAATACAACTGAACCAAAATCATATCCATTTTCATTCAAAATTTTGATACGGTTGTGCACCTTCAATTGTATTTCCAACTTCGAGTTGTATTCTACCTCACCAACACTAAATAATACAACAGCAGAAGCACTGGTATCAATTGAGTAGTTACTAATATCCGCCGAGTTTTTATCTATTTTCCCAAACTTCTGAACCATTTGCGCATTTACAACTTGGGTTAACACACATAAAACCGTAATTAAGACTAATTTTTTCATAAATCAATTGTTCACTTTACTGATATTTAATTAAGCGAAATTTTATTAACTATCCAGAATAGATTATCTAACAACATCTCGTTCTAAACTGTGAAGTAAAAACGCCACTTGAATAGTAAATGTAAATTATCAATTAATCTCTTTTTTCTAAATACTTAACTGATTTTTTTATAGTACGACTACTGATCCCACAACTCAGCTCGAATCAAGTTAAGTGAATGGTCGGCGATTGTATATTCCAAAGTGATTCGTTTTTTCTCAGGCATTTGTCTTTCAACGAGTTGCGCTGAATACGGCGGATATATCACAAAATCGACATCCCGAACAAATAAAGGCAAGGATTTACCGTAAATCGCTCCGGCAATTATGCTCGATTGCAGTTTAAGTGCCGATTTAATTTCATCTAATAAAAATGGAATTGTCTCTTCTTTAGAAGTAACTAAACCAACCGATGAAATCCCATATTTACTACTTAAGTCTATTAAAAATTGCGCTTCGTATTGATACACTACAGGGATTATGAGAATGTCTTCAACATCCGTTTGAAAATGCTGTAAATAGGCTATCGGAACAAACAAAGCGTCATAATCCACTAAAGCGTTAGCATTATTCCAGGAAATGGATTCACTTTTTACGCCAATCGCTTTTTCTATTGCACCGGAAATCATACGGGCATGTTCTTCATTCATTCCTACACTGGCGCTGCGTTCAATGCGTGAAGGCCATTCCATATAGGTTAACTGCTCTTCGAACACGGTTTCGATTTCTTCTTCACTTAATCCAAAACCGACAAGCTCTTCAAGCATTTGCTTCATTTTTTCAGCACCTTTTTCGATGCGTTCTTCTTTATTAAGAGCGCTGGTTTGCTTAGTAACTACAAATCCGCGTCCTGTTTCTCCTCGAATGAGTCCTTCTTGTTCCAACGCCAGATACGCTTTTCTTACTGTATGGAAACTTACATCCAGCTGTCTGCCTAACTCTCTTGTTGAAGGCAAAATTTCATCAACCTGAAATTGTTTGGTGGCAATCAGTAACCGAATTCTATCAGCAATGTATTTGGCAGATTTCATGGCTTGAATGTATGGATAAATACCTTTTTTGATGGAATTTTGTGTTTATTTTTTGAACATGATTCATTCAAAAAACCTTCGCATTGGAATTGTATTTGATTCGAAAGAAGAATACGCTCATTTACCCATATCTAGCTCCGACCAATTCGATGAATTCGAACCGATTTCAACGATTGAGGCAATGGAAGCAGCCATATTGCTTTTGGGACACACTCCTGTTCGCCTAGGAGGACCACTATCGCTATTCAAAAAACAACCCGATGTTCATGTTATTTGGAATATCGGAGAAGGATTTGGAACTCGTAACCGTGAAGCTTGGACGCCTGTTTTAGCTGAATTATTCGGAATTCCCTTGCTCGGGTCTGATGCATTGACACTCAGTATTTCCTTGGATAAATCGCGCTCCAAACAAATTGCCCGAAGCATTGGCATTGCTACAACAGATTGGACAATTGCGAAATATCATGAAAAAAGTATTCCTAATTGGGCAGATTTTCCAGCCTTTATAAAACCACGATATGAAGGAACGGCTAAGGGAATCCAGCCCAGTTCGGTAGTAAAAAATCCTCTGGAATTAAAGGTCGAGGTTGAGCGTCAGTGGGCTATTTATCAACAAGATATCTTAATTGAACATTTACTTTCAGGCTCTGAGTTCACCTGTGCTGTAAGCGGAACTCCGATGAAAGCTCACTCTGTTTTAGAACGTGGTATTGACTCCCGAACCCGAATTGGAATTCACGCTTTAGAAGCAAAAGGTTTACAAATAGATGATTACGAATTATCTAATCAAGTAAATGAGGAGCTTGAAAAAACGATTCAACATTGGAGTGAAGCCTTATGCGAAGAAATGGAAGTTCGAGATTTTGCAAGATTAGATTTTAAGTGTGATGCAAACGGAAATCCGCACTTTCTGGAAATCAATACCTTACCAACGTTTGCTGTGGATAATACATTCGCCATTTTAGCTGAACTGGAAGGAAAACCGTATCCGGCTTTCCTTTCCGAAATCTTGTTAGCAGCATTAAAACGCTTGAATTTCTGTTAATTACGATTGCTGAATATGAAAATTAAACGTAGCGGTTCCCAATGTACCCCATAATCGTAACCAGATTGGTAATAACATTTCAGTTCCTCTTGCAGTTGTAATATCTCCCAAATCCAATATTTGATTGGGCTTCCATCCAAATTCAGCTAAAAGCAATTTCACTTTTTGCTTCGCTGATTCATCATTCCCTGATACAAATACATGATGTTCACCTGTTAACAAACCGGGATTTACCATCACATTCATATTCATTGTATTTAACGTTTTCACGATAAAAGAATCCGGATACGTTCTTTGAAGTTGTTCACCTAAAGAATCGGTATTTACGGGATTCAACGATGGAGGCATGCCATTCGAAAAATCCAAAGGATTCGCTAAATCCAAAATCACTTTTCCGCGCAGATTATCTTTACCAACTAAGGCAAAAACCTGTAAAGAAGCCATACCAGAAGTACAATTAAAAAGTACATCTGAATTTTTTCCTGCTTCATTAAATGTAACTAAACTAACTGTTGAGTTTGCCTTATGCCATTCTCCAAACGTCTGTTTGGTCATACCATTTTTTTGTTCGGAACCAAGTGTGTGCTCAATGTTCCGAGTTGCCATTTCGACCTGATGGCCAAGTGAAATTAATTTGGCAGCCATTACTCTGCCTACCATTCCTGTTCCTAATACGGTTATTTTCATACATTTCTTTCTTTATGATTGTTTATATATTTAAACTATCTACTTTCAAAAGTATAGTATAAAAATCACCAGCACAATATCGTGTCGCTTTTGACAGATACTGTCAACTTTGACGGATTTATTGTCGCTCAAACAGTTAGCAAAAAATATTTTTTATGATTATTAATGATGAAGAGTACAAGATTGTAATTGGCGATACCGATTATCATTGTGCCTTAGATGTTACGATGTCATTTATTGGCGGAAAATGGAAGTCCGTTGTTATTTGGTACCTGAGAAACGGTAAAAGACGTTTCAGCGAGTTAAAAACTCGGATACCGGACATCACTGATAAAATGCTATCATTACAGTTAAAGGCATTGGAACAGGACGGACTCGTAAAAAGAGAAGTTTTTCCTGAAGTTCCGCCTCGCGTTGAGTATGAATTAACAGATGAAGGGAAATCGTTAGTTCCAGTAGTGAGCGCTTTGGCCGATTGGGGAAGAGCTAAAGGAAATAAAGACGGGCACATGGTGAAAGTTCGTTGATATTTGCTACTTTGGGCAGCATTATTTCACAATCTTTTTTTTTGAGGTAATATGAAAGATATTTTTGACAAACAAATCGTTCAGGAATTAGAATCACGTATTTCAAAATTAACTGCTGAGACAAAACCTCAATGGGGAAAAATGTCGGCACCAAAAATGCTGGCACATGTAAACGTAGCTTATGAAATGACTTATGAGTCCATTCATCCACGTCCGAATCCGATTATGCGTTTTATCTTAAAAACGTTCTTAAAAAATTCTGTTTGCGGGCCCAAACCTTATCCTAAAAACTCTCCGACTGCGCCTCAGTTTATCATAAAAGATGAGAAAAACTTCGATACTGAGAAAAAACGTCTCTTTGATTATTTAAACCGAACTGTAGGTTTAGGAAGAGCTCACTTTGAAGGAAAAGAAAATCTATCGTTCGGAAAAATGACTGCTGATGAATGGAACGGCCTGTTTTATAAACATTTAGATCATCATTTAACACAGTTTGGGGTTTGAGAAGGTTCCTTTTTAACTAACTACATTTTTTATTAAATCTCGCACGAGCCGCCGAAGCAACCTTTACCGGTAATTGTTTGGATAATAACAATACCACCCATCAGGCCAAATAATGCCTCGGATTCTGTAATAGCTATTCCAATTAAAACAAACCCGATAACCATGCCAAGCCATCGGGTTTTTATCCAACCTATTAAGTTCATTTTAGACATCATTCAATCAATAATAATCTTCTTCAGTTACATTGGATTTGTAGTAATTAACCTCAAGCCAACTTCCGGCATTTGCACACTCGATACCATTTCTGGAAAGATAATAGGCAGCCTGACCACTTCTGTTACCTGATGCGCAACAGAGCAATACGGGTTTTTCCATTTCCTCGAATTCGTATAAACGATCAGGAATTTCATTTAAAGGGATGTTTTTTGAACCCGGTGCGTGTCCGCCAATGAACTCGCCATACGTTCTTACATCCACGATGGTGCCTTTATTTTCTTTTATGAGTTTTTCAATGTCCATGTCTATTTGGTTTCGTTGTTTGCTTGTTGTTTGGCTAACTGTTTTGTTTGGAAGATATTAAACGCAAGGCCTCCCATTAAACTTCCGTAGATAGTTGAGTTGTACGGATTCGATGTAATAGGGCAAGTTCCGGAGATACAACCGATTTGCTGCCAATAAAAGAATCCGGCAATTGCTCCTAAAACTACGCCTATGAGAGTAATACCGTGCTTTTTGAATAATGTCTGAATCATGCTTCTAGTTTTCTTTTTTACAAGTACTTATACCAAATGGCATATATAATGGGCAGAAACTAACCAACGATGTAAGTACAAATACCACGCTAAGTACAACGAGTACAAGACCTACTGTTCCTGTTACAACATTCATGAGGTATAAAGTTGTTAATACAATTGCAACGATTACGCGTAAAATGCGGTCGAATGATCCCATATTTTTTTTCATAGTGCTGATTCCTTGTTAATTGTGTAAAGGTTAACTCTAAAGTACAATAATAATTCTGAGTGTTCCGTGACGGAAGTCACATAACACTTTAGATTCTTCTACATAGCAAAAACATTGTTTTATTTGATTTTAATGGCCTAAATTGATTGATTATTACCTTTCCAACATTCGATCATTCTTAATGACATTAATCATTAAATTTTTAAATTCTGGAATTCTGAAAGCTTTCTTGAGCGAGAATTATTTGATTTGTTGCTTCTGATTGGGAGTTATTTTTTCAAGTATATGACGCTTTTTACCCGCTGTCATTTCACTACGTAGTACAGCGTATCACTGTGTAGTACCAGCGGTGTCGGCAAATGAGGGAATATCATGATATTTATGAATTGGTTAAAGCTTTTGGATTCTGCAAAAATCCCAAACAATAGGAGATGCCCGTATTCACGCGCATGACGTGGTTTTTCGTCTCCAAATCATTACATCATTACATCAACTATAACTAGTTTCGTTATATCACCTATTTGCTCTATCTATCTCTTATTTATCCCTTTCGTCCAAGCAGGAATACAAAATCAATCGGTTGGCTTTATATTCAACCCACAAAATCAATGATAACCATATGGGGATTAGATACATGAGAAAAACACTCACTTTATTAGTGTGTATGGCGTTCGTACCACTTTTCGTTTTTGCGCAATTAACTACACCGCCAAACGGAGGAAACAAAAAAGCTTCTGTTTCTGAATGGATTGGCATTACAAAGATTGAACTCAATTATTCACGTCCGGGTGTTAAAGGTCGCGAAGGTAAAATTTGGGGTACTCAAATTGCGCACTACGGATTCCAAAATCTGGGATTTGGCACAGCAAAAACATCACCTTGGCGAGCCGGTGCTAACGAAAATACAACAATTGAATTCTCAACAGATGTAATGGTTGAAGGAAAACCTATTAAAGCCGGGAAATATGGTTTGTTTATGGCACTTGAAGAAAATGAAACCACAATTATTTTCTCATCAAATTCAACTACTTGGGGCAGTTTCTTTTACAATCCTGATGAAGATGTTCTTCGCGTTACTGTAAAAAACCAACCATTAAATGAATTGGTTGAATGGATGAAATTTGAATTCATCAATCAAACGTCAAATTCGGCTTCGATTGCGCTTATGTGGGAAAAACGGATGATTCCGTTTACTGTATCTGTTGA
This sequence comes from bacterium, assembly GCA_006226965.1. Taxonomy (GTDB): domain Bacteria; phylum Bacteroidota; class Rhodothermia; order Balneolales; family M1805; genus M1805. The sequence continues at coordinate 15,269 of SBGQ01000062.1, forward strand.
TTTACACGCACTGCAAATCGCGTCATTTAAAAAAGAATTACAAACAACCCCAGGTTTTGATTTCAGAAATTATGTGCAAGCAGCTACTTATTGTTTGAATAATGATATAGAACTTGAACAAGGTTTATCTTGGGCTGATGCTGCCGGCTCAATGACTTATGTCGGCCAAAAAAACTTCCAAACCTTGAGCATAAAAGCCAAACTACTCGATAAATTAGGCAAAACGGCAGAAGCACAAGAGGTTCTGAAAGAAGCGGTGCCAATGGGTTCCATCATAGAAATTCATGTTTATGCTCGAGAACTGATCACGCAAAAACGAACCGATGAAGCGCTTGCCCTTTTTGAATTGAATTATAAAAAAGACAAAAACGATTTCACTACAAACTATGGAATGGCGCGCGGTTATTCCGCCAAAGGTGATTTCAAAAAAGCGCAAAAATATTTGCAAACAGCGATAAAACTTGCTCCGGACGACGGAAATAAACAAATTGCTGAGCGCTACTTAACGATGTTGAAAGAGAACAAAGACATTAATTAACACCAAAAAAGCCGGAGAAATTCTTCGGCTTTTATTAATTCGAAAGAGTGATTTTATTTCTAGCTAAAGCAACCAACCCTTGATTCTCCATTTGTTTGAGTAAACGGGAAACCACTTCTCGTGTACTTCCTAAATCGTCTGCCAATTGTTGATGGGTAATATTTAGCTCATTTTTCTTTTGTAATTCAGCTTTTTGCTTCAACAAGGCTAGTAATCTATCGTCCAAACGTTGAAAAGCGATGGAATTCACCACGTTTAGTAATTCATCGAATCGTTTTTGATAGAGTGATAAGATATAATCAGTCCACTCCGGGTACGTTTTTACCCACTCATTTGCCTTTTCTGTCGGTATTAAAAGTAACTCCGCTTCTTCTTCAACTACGGCGCGAATCTTACTTTTTTCGTGATGTAATCCGCCTAAAACAGACATTATACAGCTTTCACCGGGACGGATATAATAAATAAGCAACTCTTTCCCTTGTGCATCTGTCCGGCTTACTCGAATAGTACCAGATAATAAAACAGGAATCACCCGAATCATCGATTGTTCCATTAAGAGCACAGTATCTGAGGGAACGTGTTTTACAGTGCCTTCTTCTTTGAGCCGCTGTAAAAACTTGGGGTTGATTTTCGGTAAGTCTGCTGTCATCATGCTAAAATATAAGTAATTGGCAATAAAGGATGGCGGAGTGTAGAAATGGCTGATGGCTGATGGCTGATGGTTGATGGTTGATGGTTGATGGTTGATGGCTGATGGCTGATGGCTGATGGCTGATGGCTGATGGCTGATTTTAAAAAAAACCTAAAACCTGAATGCTGAATACTTACTACTGAATTCCCCATACACCTTACACCTTTTCAACATATACCTTTTCAAAAAATAATTCTTTTTTCAAATTTGTTATCTTGCGCCCTTTACATCAAAATTAAAAAACAGCATGCAAGAACCATTAATAACGAACGATGCCGTAGTACTCGGAATTTTAATGGCCATTTTGGCTTTCGTATTTAAAACCAGTTCATCAGAAAACCCGTTTTTCAAAAAATTCTACACCTACGTCCCATCTGTTTTGATGTGTTACTTTCTGCCCTCCGTACTCAATTCTCTCGGGATTGTATCCGGCGAAGTTTCGAAATTATATCGCATTTCAGCAGACTATCTGCTTCCAACGTCATTAGTATTGTTCACGTTAAGCATTGACTTAAAACGTATCATCAAATTGGGACCTAAAGCATTAATCATGTTTTTTACAGGAACGGTCGGAATTATGCTTGGCGGTCCGCTTGCCGTTTTATTCTTCTCTTGGATTGCCCCGGATGTGGTTGGCGGTGTCGGCCACGACGCTGTTTGGAGAGGCTTGGCAACCATAGCAGGAAGCTGGATTGGCGGCGGCGCTAATCAAACAGCTATGAAAGAAGTGTACCAAGTAAGCGATGCGGTTTTTTCATCTATGGTAACGGTTGATGTAATCGTTGCCAACATCTGGATGGGATTTTTACTTTATGCTGCCGGACGCAACCATGTGTTTGATAAATGGCTGAAAGCCGATACTTCTGCCATCGACGATGTACAAAAATCTATTGAAGATTACCGTTCCGGAATCATGAAATTGCCCAACCTATCCGACACTATGACCGTTTTAGCTGTCGGTTTCAGCGCTACGGCGATTGCACATTTTAGCGCAGATACGATTGTTCCTGCATTAAAATCGTTTGCGGCAAGTATAAATTGGGATGTTCACACCTCAACATTAATCAGCAAATTTTTCTGGATTGTTGTAATAGCAACCACTTTAGGTTTAGGATTTTCGTTCACCAAAGCTCGCCAATTAGAAGGTGTCGGCGCATCTCGTTTCGGAAGTTTACTCTTGTACATTTTGGTAGCTTCCATCGGAATGAAAATGGATGTAACTGCAATTTTCGATAATCCGGGCTTATTTTTGGTGGGATTAACCTGGATGATTTTCCATGCTGCTTTAATGATTATTGTTGCAAAACTCATTAAAGCGCCATTGTTTTTTATGGCAGTCGGTTCTCAGGCTAATGTCGGAGGTGCTGCATCTGCGCCGATCGTAGCATCAGCTTTTAATCCATCTTTAGCGCCTGTTGGTGTATTATTAGCGGTTTTAGGGTATGCATTAGGTACTTACGGTGCACTTATTTGTGCACAATTAATGAGTGCAGTAGCCCCATAATTTTCTGATATACTTTAACCAATCATGAGTATTTTAGGCTAGGTGTTCACTTAGTTTCTGTCATTCAATTGGTTAAAGTATTTCTACTAACGGGATTTTTTATACTTGCGCAATGCGCAAACGGGTTGTACGCACAAGACAACTCTCACTTTCCATTTGGTACAGATTCCACACATTTAACCGTTTGGAACGGTGAGCAATATACTTCGCTTTTTATCAAAGGAATAAATCTGGGGATTGCCAAACCGGGAACATTTCCGGGGGAATTAAAAGCATCGGAAAACGATTATTTACGTTGGTTTGGGCAAATACATGAAGCAGGATTTAATGCAATTCGTATCTATACACTCCATTTCCCGGCATTTTACAAAGCACTTCATCAATACAATACCGCTCATCCTCAATATCCCTTATTACTTATACAAGGAATTTGGCTGGAAGAGGAAATTGAAAATTATACCGAAGATTTATACGAGCTGAATGCCATTTTTCGTGAGGAAATTCAGCACAATATACGTGCCGTTCATGGTGATGTCGAGATTTCTTCGCGCGCAGGAAAAGCTTTTGGAGCGTATGAATACGATTGTTCGCCTTGGCTTTTGGCCTACATCATCGGAAGAGAAATTCATCCGCCTGAGGTTACTCACACAAACGAACTTCGACCCGATTTAACCGCCTACACCGGTACTTATCTTTCTATTTCTGATGTGCATGCAACAGAAGTTTGGCTCACCGAAATACTTGATTTTTTGCTCGATTACGAAATGGAACACTATCAGACCCAACGACCTGTCAGCGTTTCGAGTTGGCCGACATTAGACCCGCTTTCACATCCTTTCGAACCCAATCAATATGAAGATCAGGCGTATTTGGATTTTGCAAAAATGGACTTTTCGAAAGCTGAAGCGGGTTTTTTCGTGAGTTATCATGCTTATCCCTATTACCCTGATTTCATCAGTAATGACCCGAATTACATTGTTTTTAACGATTATATCGGGCAAAATAGTTACTTAGGTTATTTAACGTATCTCAAAAATTATTATGGAAAAATCCCGCTTCTTATAGCAGAGTTCGGCACACCAACAAGTTGGGGAAATGCACATTTTGCTCAAAACGGGATTCACCACGGCGGTTTAGACGAAGTTCAGCAAGGGAATGCTATTATCCGCATGTTGAAAAATAACGAACAAGCTCATACAGCGGGCGGAATAGTCTTTTCATGGATGGATGAATGGTTCAAACGCACATGGCTTACTGATGATTTTGACTTTAATGCCGATAGACGCATACTTTGGCACAACATCGCTTCATCCGAACAAAATTTTGGTTTGATGGAATTCAAAAAGGACGACGAATCAATAGTTGAAGAAAACATCAACAGCATTTCTTGGCTGAAAAGCATTCGAATAAGCGTTGATTATTCCTTTTTCAACATCACCTTAAAGACTGAAAATCATTTAGGCTCCTTGGATACACTTTGGATAAGCTTCGATACGTACAAGGCCAATTTGGGTGAATCCATCCTTCCCAATGGTGCTCAACTCAATAACCGAGCTGAGTTTTTGCTTAAAGTGATGAACAGTCAGGCTGAGTTATTTGTTACCGAAGCCTACGATAGTTTCGGTTTGTGGGACAATTCTGCCCCGGCTAGCCAATACTTTCAATCAACGGCAACGGACGGAAATAACTGGAATCTACTTCGTTGGAGAAATAATGTGGAGGATAAAGAAACGCAATATGTGGGTCGCCTAAAAGTAAACCGATTAGATACACCGCCATCTTCATTAGATGCTGTGCGCTTAACCGATTCAACGATTTCTATTCGTTTGCCTTGGAATTTCATTCACTTTACCGACCCCAGCAGAATGGAAGTCTTGCATGATGACCGAGCGATAGCAGGCACACAAACGCAGACATCAGATGGCGTCCAAATCGGGATTCGTTACAAACAGGAAGCCTTCGATTTAAGTAACCGAGTAAGTTGGGCGACTTGGAATCAAGTAACAGATGTACACGAAGAGCTTAAAACATCGTATGCAATCGTGAAAGAAGAGATGGGTGAAATCTCCGGCAATCCGGTTGCTTTTCCTGACACTGTTTTGGTTTCTGCGAATGGTGAATCACAACCATTTTCGGTTTTATCCAATGATAAATCATATGACTCAAAACCAATGCAGGCCATACTTGCAGATCCTGCAAAACAAGGACTCATCACTTTAAATCCAGACGGTACATTCAGGTATCAGCCTGTTTACGGATTTAACGGAAATGATTCTTTCAAATATCGAGCCCGTTCAGGTACCCATATCTCTGAACCCGTTTCTGTTTTCCTGAATGTGAATGAAAATTGGCAAGGAACCGGATTCATCGAATTGTTTCCGAACCCTGTGTCTGATTTGGTTCGCGTTCGATCCCAATCCGTAATTGACTCCGTTCGCATGTATTCGGCGCTTGGACAATTGGTGCTCAAAAAAGCAGTAAACAGTTCCGCTTTTGAGTTATCTGTTCAATCGCTATCAAAAGGAGTTTACTTTATGGAAATAATCTCAAAATCGGATCGTATTGTGAAAAAATTCGTGGTTATTTGAATCTAAACGTTGATAATAATCTTGATTTAAGAAGTATTTATTGTCAATCAAACACCAAACAAAACCTTTTCTTTTCGAAGCCAACCTGTTAAACTAAATCTTTCTCGTTTTGAGGGAAGCACTTCGTGATATAAACTTCCGCTTAAAAAGCATACAAATTTCCCGAAAGTAGGCTCTACGTCAAAATAATCTTCTGAATCAGGCAAATAGATACGTAGCTGACCACCGTATTCTGGCTTCCAGTCTTTGTTCAAGTACAATAAACAAGTAACAAAACGATAAGGCGTTTTTGCAAATTGATCGAGGTGCTTTTTATAAAACGAGCCTTCAGGATAAACCGCAAAATGCGCTTCAAAATCGTGTAATCCAAAATAAAAAGCCCGATTAATTTCACCCCGAAGTTCATCTATTCTATTCCAGTATTCTTGTTGAACCGGAGTTAATTGTTGCTCGTTAAGCCAATGAATTTTATCGCTTCTTATCTCTGTTTTTAATTGTTCGTCTGTACCGTTACCAATGCGAGCAGATCTATAATCACCTTCATCCCATAAACGGTAACCTTCCTCAAATAAAGACTGTGTTAATGAGTTAGGAATAAAATCCTCAGATATAAAATAATGCTGGGAGTAGAGCTGATCTAGAAGTTGGTTTAAATCCATATACCTCGTAAAATTTTTCAAAATTACGTGATAAACAATCAGCTTGTATATCCCTTAAAGCTCGATTATTAATTTAAATCTTGTTTTCTTCCAGTTTTTTTCCCATTTGTCATAATTGGCAATTCAATTAACACATTTTCCATATCAGTAGAGCAACCCGCTTAATTTACACTTAACTAAATTGATATCTAGGGCAAAAAAAAAGGATTGTTTTCAAGCAATCCTTTTCACGACAGTAGTTAAATCATATAACACTAAGTTACCCTTCTATTGTAACTCTACATTGATAATACAAATATGAACTTGTGTATAATAGTGTGGAACTACACGGTTTTACCCTAATAACTATTAAATTTATCTTATAAATGAGTTCGTTTAGCTTTAAAGAGAGTTCCACAATCTTACTTTATCCGAATTATCGAATCAAACGTCAACTAAATTGATTCTTATTCTCCAATACAAAACGTGTTAAAGCATTTACGCCTTTAAGCCCAAGTTTATTACAAATATTTGTGCGATGATTCTCCACCGTTCTATGGCTGATTCTCAACTTCTCAGCAATATCTTTACTAGATAAGGATTCGCTCACTCCAATTAAAACGGCACGCTCTGTTTTCGTGAGATTATCTAAACACGATTCAATTCCAAGAGAGAGATTAGGCACGTGTGAAAACGACTCAAGTGCCGATTCATTCAAATAGCGCATATCTTGTTTAATCAAACGCAAGCAAACAACCAGTTCTTCATCTGCGGTTTCCTTCGATAAATACGCGTGTGCACCTAGCTCAAATGCCTCTTTAATAATCATTTTATCGTTATACATCGTTAGCAAAATCACTTTTGCCTTTGATACCAAATCCGGGCTTTCCTTCAACAATTCAAGTCCGGTGCCATCGGTTAAGTTTACATCCAAAAAAATGATATCGACTTCGTGCTGAGCCATTATTTCCAACACTTCTTGTTTGCTGCACGCTTCAAAAAAATGAGCATCTGAATCTATTTGCTTAATCATCTCACTTAAGCCTTTTCGAAACATCGGATGGTCATCAACCAATAAATAGTTTAGATTTTTTTCTTTTAGTGCCATAAACAACGTTACTCAAATTTAGATTTAGATATATGAGTAGTTCTACACGAGTTTTGAGTGAATCGGAATGTGCAACTGTATATGTGTGCCATTACCGGGTTTTGAATTTAAACTAAAATTGGCACGTAAAAATGATGCTCTTTGCTGCATCGAGTTTACACCAAAACTTGCCTTGCCCGATGCGTTTAGGTTCAAATCAAACCCTTTACCGTCATCAATAATCTCAACAAGAATGGTTTCTGCCTCTTTATTTTTTATGATGATGCTACACGAATCGGCCTCAGCATGCTTTAGCATGTTGGTTAGAGCTTCTTGTACGAATCGATACAAATTCAGACTTTGCTCTGAGTTTAAAAACGGGTCAACCTCATCAATTTTCCATTCAAGCTTCACCTGAACAACATCTTTGAGTGAGGAAAGTAAGGATTCCATCGACTTAGCAAAACCCAATCGTTCTAACAAATGCGGGTGCAAATTATGTGAGATTTCACGTATTTCTTCAACTGTTCCGGTTATTAAGGCATTTACTTCATTAAATTTCGATTCCGTTTCTATGTTTTGTTGTGAATTTCGGATTTGCCTTAATGCCATTTTTATGAGCATCATTTTACTGCCAATGCTATCGTGCAAGGCCTCCGACACACGTTTCCTTTCTAATTCCTGCACAGATATTACTTGCTGAGCAAAATGCTTCGAGGTTTCTGCAATTACGCGTAATTGATGTAATCGTGAAACATAGACATAGCTAATCATCATCAGAAACAACAAAATAATACCCAATTGCACATACCATATTTCATAAAATCTGGGATGAATTTGCACAAAAACTGATGCTATTTGTGCCTGATTCTTGGATGAATAATCAGATCGAATTAATTGAATTTCGTACTTCCCAACTGATAAATTCTGAATGGTTAACTTGTTTATTAATTCGTTTTTTTGCCAAACGGTATCAAGCGGAAGAATACGGAAATACGTATTTGTTGCGTTAGGATTTTTAAAAATCGGCGTGGAGTAATGAACTGAAAAATCGGCATTATCCCGACTTAACTCAACCCACTCACCAAGCTGATATGTTTTATTCTTATTCCCGAATTCTATATAACTCACATTTACTTTAAACTGATTTACATCGTTAGATATTTTCAGCGGTTCAAAAAAATTAAGTCCGTTAACGCCTCCCAAATACAACCATCTATGATGCCAATTCGCATACGCATTGGTATTAAATTCATTGGATTGCAAACCGTCTAAAATTGTATAATTATTAAAGGATTCAGATTGAGGGTTAAATTTACTCACTCCGTTATTTGTACTCATCCAAATATTCTTCTGTAAATCAAATTGAATGGAATAGATAGTATTATTAGGCAGACCTGAAGAAATAGAATAGTATTTAGAAATTTGCAGTTCTTTATCAAGCTTAATTAATCCGCCGGACGAGCCCAACCAATGCATTCCTTCTTCATCTTCTTGCATAGTGTATAAAACTAAACCTTTGAGTTCTTCCAAATCTATTTTGGTAACGGTGGCGGTGAACTGTTCGACAGTAAACCTGAATAATTCACCCGTTTCAGTTCCGACATAAAACAAACCATCCGAATTTTTAAAAACAAACTTACTGGCAATTTCCCTTATTTCTTGTGTTCCGCTTATTTCTACAATTTGTTTTTTATCTACATCAAAACCAACAATACCCTTTGCAGTAGCAAGCATTAAAACAGAATCCGTTAACCACTCCATATCTCGAACAATATTACCAAAATAACTGTCAGAGATTTTATACACATCGAATTGGTTTTTATTGAAATCGTACGTTGCTAATCCGCTACCTTCCGTTCCAATCCAAATTTTTTGTTGTTTTTTGGGATGATGAATTAAGCTGTAAGGCACAAAGTCTAATCTCTTCGAAGACCGATCCATCAACATTTCGGTTTTTGCTTCCTCAATATTGTATTTCTCCAGACCCGAATAACCCCCGATTAGTATTTCTTTTTCACTCAGCGGTAAAATGCTTCTAATACTTTGATTCAATAAACCGGAAGTCATATTTGTGTTTACTTCCAAAAATCCGAACTGCTTATTTCTTTCGTAAAGTTTCGATATTCCTAGTCCGTTTGTACCAATCCAAACAACTCCGTCTCGTGTAGCTCCGATTGTTCGAATGGTTGAAAGCCTATTTACATCAATAAAATTTTGAGTGATTCTTTCAGGTTTCTTGCTAAAATCATCAAGTTGAATAGTGTAGAGAACCATATCATAGGAGCCAATCCAAAGGGTATTTTCTTGCAAATTCATGCTTAAAATCGGAATCTCCATGTTTATCTTTCGATAAACTTCCTGTGCATCAGAACGATAGAAATAAAGGGTACTGTCTAAGCCAATAATATATGCTGAGTCTGAAATCTGCTGAACTTCAACAACAAACGGCACCTGTTTCGGTTTGGGAAAATGTAACTTTTGAATACGTTTATTTTTAAGTGAATATCGGGTGATTTGCGCACGATTCTCCCAGATTAAAAGGCTGGAATCAGCCTCCATGTACATTTTTTTACGCTTTATTTGATTATCCATTCTAAGAATTACACGAAATTTCTTGATAGAATCATCAAAATAGAGAACCCCCAAATCGGTTAACACATACAGTGCACCGCTCTTTGAAACCACAAAATCGCTTACCTGATTAAACTGAACCAGACTGGAATCATCTAAAGCAGCATCCATACGTTTTATTTTATGCGTTCTATAATTGTACGTTGAGATACCCTTGTAATGGTGGCCAATCCAAATAATTCCGTCCGGAGTTTCGGTAATGCTTGAAATTCCGTTTGATGCAATACTGTTTGTATCAGCTAAATTCCGTTGATACACTTTATTTACAAATCCATCATATTTGTTAAGTCCGTCATTTGTACCAATCCATAAATAACCGCGACTATCTTGATAAATAGCATTCACTACATTCTGCGACAATCCATTATCTGCGGTTAAGTAATTCAAATCGAATTGATATTGAGCTAAAACAACATCACTTAAAGAAATCAAAAAAAATAATAGAATGGCAAAAAGACCCTTCATTCTCCTATGGGTTTGGAGCTTGGAAATTCACGACTGATAACTCGCATAATAATCAAATAATAGAAGAGTTTTGTTGAAATTCTATTACCGGAACGGGCTTGCCATTTGATGTGATTTTATCGCTTTTCCTGATAAATATATTGCCGCATACAAAGAGAACATTGCGCCTACAAACATCCATTCATAGTTTCGTTCCATAAGGAAATAATCGTATGCGCCATGAAATAACACGGCTAATAAAACGCCTAGAATTAAATAAAATTTAGACTTAACCTTCGATTTAAACTTTGCCACTCCTGCAAAATAACCGATTAAAACCCCAAATGTTGCGTGAGCAGGAACAGCCGTAAACATTCTCATAATGGCGACGGTAAATCCCATTTGATACACATACAACAAATTTTCTAAAGTGGCAAACCCCATGGCTACCATCACAGAATAAATAATTCCGTCGAAAGGTTCATTAAAATTTTCGTTATTGTAACCAATCCTTTTAAAGAACACATATTTCGAAAATTCTTCGCTCAGAGCAACAGTAATGAAAGCATATAATAAGGTGGATATAGATGTATGATTATCCGAAAACCCTAACGATTGAAACATATCGCCAAAGAATATTGCCGGCCCGATTGATATCATCCCGCCAATAAAACAGGCTAACAACAAACGTTTGGGTTCTTTTTCATATTTATCAGCACGATACATATAAATCGTAATTGCCAGACCCGGTGCCAGCGCCAATGCCGTAAGTAACCATACATTTTCTAACATAGGCGAGATAATACCACTTTTACGATTTCCAGCCTAAAATGAATAGCGAATTTGAACCGTTGCCCGACTCCTTGAATTCCCTTGAATTAAATCGTTTCCACTGCCAACTGTTTGCTCGTTTTCATAGATAGAAATATCATATTTAAACCATAAATCCATCGCTTTTATGGGACTATACTTTATCAATACATAAGACCGCTGCCCCAATCCGCTCAGGACCGGATTCGATAAGGCATAGAGTACATCATTTTCATATTGATAAATTCGGGAATCGTAAGAATCTGTATCGAAGTAACTTAAACGGGCATCGATTTGAAGTTTTTTATTCACATTCCAACGCACATCCTGATAGATTTCCCAACCTGAGTCATTCTGGTCGAAATCTTCATAATTCACATATTCAATCCGAAAACGAATGCGAACATTCTTGAGTAACTGATGCACAAAATCTGTTCGAGCACTCCATCGAGTTTGCGGATCAAGTACGCTATACTCTCTTCCGTCGGCTTGTAATTCATCTCGGTCATCTTCTTTCTGTTCGTATCTCGCAAGAAAATTAAGTTGTGTACTTCTGTTCACAATGTATTCTGAGTAAATCAGCCAATCGTAACCTTTGGTTGATTGTGTGGTTCCGAATCGTGCGAACGGAAATTGGTACTGATCAAAATACATCCGAATTAAAAAATCCCGTGAAAAACGATGCGCTAAACCTGTATAAATACCAAACTCATTAACCTGCCCGCTGCTCTCAGCAAAGCCGGATGCAAACGGATTTTGATAATCTTTAGCATAAGATCGAATTCCCAAACTAAATTCCGTCTGTTCACTCATAATCCATTGTGCTGTTTGCACCCAAGCCAATGCTCCGTTTTTGCTTCGTCCGATTTCGCCCGAAAGTGCCACTGTTTGCCAGAACCAACTGTAATCCAAGCCAAAAACGTGCAATTCTTTACCTTCAAAATCGTACTGGTTGCTTAAAGCTGTTCCCGGTAAAATGTATTTATCTGATTGAAAACCAAAGCCGGTTACACCAATCCAGCCCGTTCCCAATTTCCAGCGAAAACGTCCGCCATACATCGTAACAGGTGCATTGTATCGGCGTTCTATTTCCGTAGATGTTCGGTGTAATCCTGTAGAACTTGGAAATCGTATGGTATCGCCACTTACAATACTTGCTGTTTCATTTTTTGATGAAAAGAAAAGGGTTGTTTCATAGGTTTCCCCAAGTGTAACTGCAACCCCTCGCTGAAAAGCAGTTTCTAAGGTCGAGCGATAAGACCTCAAACCACGCTCTGAACGTGAAACGGCATTAATTACATCATTGCCTTTTCCAAAAGCACCGCCGTTCCATAAAACCAAACCTTGCCCAAACGATAAACTGTAATCTCCAAAAACAAGTTGTTTCACCTTCCCTACATCTTTTACAGCCACATGAAACGACGAAAAATCATACCCCACTGGTGCATTCCACGTTTCGCCGGGGTCTTTTTCAAGCGTTAAATTGAGTGATGCATGTTCCGTTGTGTAAGATGTGCGATGATAAACTTTGTACGGATCACCTCGATACGAACCGCCTGTTTCGTAGCCGGCCTGTTCTTCTAAAACCGTTTGAAAACGTGTAATGTGCTCCAATTTTGCTTTTTGATTCCAGTAATTTGCCGACATCAACAAAGCTTTTTGCACCGCACCACTGGAACCAACTGTTATGTACGGACTAACTTTTGCAAGTGTAGCGGCTCCAATTCCTTTTACATTTACCAATTCACGAACGGTTTCAAACGGCTTTTTTTTGCGATATTCAACGATTCCCTGAGCCATTTTAAAGTTGATTCCCGGCACTTTTATTAACTCGTCGATGCCTGCGCGATTAATATTAATCGGTTGTTGAGCCAATAATTGCAAATATTCGGCGAGTTCTTCTGCATTAAGAGTTGATTCCGGATCGAATGCTTCAACGGCGTATTCAACCGTTTTCTCTAATACTTCGGTTGAGTCCGTTGTTTGCCCCGCCGTGTATTGAGATTTTACTAAGAGCAGTAAAACCAGAACCCATAAAACTCGCTTCATTTTCTTGTTTACAGGCATGAAATCGATGTTTTAGAACATTTTGATTTTATTGATACCATAGCCGACAATAACATGCTCAAACTCATCTCCTTGTACTCCTGCTTCTACCAGGTGAAAGCTAAATCAATACCGGGGCTCCAACCCAAATCCTGATGCTTTTCAACAGAAAGATTTACATTCCATTGTTTATAGTTAATTCCGGCGCCAAAAGTGGTATTAACAGGTTTATTCCCTACCCCTGCACGTATAACAAGTAAATCAACCAAAGGATATTCCACACCAACCCGGGTAGAAATCGGATAACGTACATCTTTGAGGACATCAACCAAAATCAAGCCTTTATCAAGCGGTTTGTAGGCTAAACCTACTGTCATAAGCTGTGGCAATTCTTCGGCATCTACGCCTATTGACGGTCTGTTTATATTGATAGCCGTTGTTCCGATATCGAGCTTTTCCGAAACAGGAAAAAATACTCCCAAGTCAATTCCGAGTGCTCCATCACTTCCATAGGGCGATGGAAACGCAATATGAGCGTAATGCAATTTTACAGCGGTTTTTACTTGTTTGAATTGCATCATCCAGCCAAGATGAAGATTGGTTTCTTTGTATAAATCGAAGCCATACGTATGCACTCCACCACTCACAACACCCCATTTTATCGGATAGGAAAGCGTTGCTGCCACATCTGAAACAGCATCTAAGCCATAATATCGCACATAATAAAATGCCGCTTCCTTTTGCGTAGCATTTACTGTTGCCGGATTGGCAAACAGCGACCAAGTGTGATTGTTTAATGCTGTTGTTGCGTGATTTAAAGCCGAAGAACGTGCACCAAACCCAATTTGAGCCAGTGCAACATCATGTAATAGGGTAAAAAAGAACAGTATGCCAATCCAACTAGCATGAACTTTTCTCGAAAATCGGTAACCGTTTTTGTGCTCTGAACGCTTTGTCATCTGTATGATTTTGAATGATAAAATACCTATCATTTCAGCACGTTTAGAGTACGTTCATTTAAGCATTAAGTCAAATCAAGAATTTGTGAAGAAAACATATTTTTTAACTCTGCTATCCCTTCTTTTTTTATCAGCATTTTCGGTTAAAGCACAGGAATTCGCGGCAAAAGTTGAACTCAATAAAGAACGTATAAATAGAACCGGGATCGACCACATCAACGAATTGCCAAAACAAATTGAAGATTACTTCAACAATTTTAAGTGGACCGATCAAAAATTTCTTGAACAAGAACGTCTAAATTGCACCATTCAAATTAACTTAAACGAAGTTTCTGAGAGCTTAACCTTTAGTGCTTCAATCATTATTCAGTTAAATCGCCCGATTTACGGAACAACACAAAGCACGCCGATTTTAGTTTTGGTTGATAATGCATGGAGTTTTAATTACCAACCGAACCGTGTTTTTATTCATGATGAATTTCAGTTTGATGAAATTGCCTCTTTACTGGATTACTACGCTTATTTGATGCTGGCTTTTGATGCAGATACGTTTGCACCACTTGGCGGTACTCCGTTTTTCAACAAGGCGAATAACTTATACAATCTGGCGAATACTACCAGTGCTTTAGGTTGGACTCGAACCACTCGCCAAGGCCGAGCCGTACTAATCGAAGCCATGATTAACCCAACTTATGAAGGCTTAAGAAATGCCCAGTATACGTATCACCGATTGGGGCTCGATATGTTCAATGAAGATGTTGATGAAGCCAGAAAAAGTATAACTAATGCTCTATTAAGCATAAATGATAATCGAAAAGTGATAACCGAACTTTACCCCTTCGATTTATTTTTTAATTCAAAATACCGTGAGATAACGGCAGTATTTAAAGATGCTGACCCAAGCATGAAGCTTAATATTTACACGCTTTTAGTTGAGATGGATCCTTCGCATATCAGTAAATACGATGAACTTAAGTGATGTCGGATTGTAAAAATTTATGATGGTTGATTGTTGATGGTTGATTTAAAACCTAAATACTCCTTACTCCTTACTCCTGTCACCTGTCACCTGTCACCTTTTCAACATATACCTTTTCAAAAAAAACTATCTTTGCTGAAATAAATATCTAATCGAGGGTACAGTATGAATTCGCAACAGCTTATAGAACTTGAAGACCGTTACAACGCACACAATTATCACCCGATTCCGGTTGTTATCTCAAAAGGAGAAGGTGCGTTTGTTTGGGATCAGGAAGGCAAACGGTACTACGATTTTTTATCAGCTTACAGCGCCGTAAATCAGGGACATTGTCATCCAAAAATCATTCAGGCTCTAACAGAACAAGCTCAGAAACTCACACTCACTTCAAGAGCATTTTACAATAATATTCTAGGTGAATACGCAAAATACATCACCGAATATTTCGGTTATGATCGGGTTTTACCCATGAATACCGGAGTTGAAGGCGGTGAAACTGCTGTTAAACTAGCTCGCCGATGGGGTTACGATGTAAAAGGAATTCCAGCCAATCAAGCTAAAGTAATATTCGTTGAAGGCAACTTCTGGGGTAGAACATTGGCTGCAATTTCTTCATCGACTGACCCGAGTTCCACAACCGGTTTTGGTCCATTTATGCCGGGTTATGAGCTCATCCCATACAATAATTTAGCGGCATTAGAACAAGCACTCCAAGACCCGAATGTGTGTGCATTTATGGTAGAACCGATTCAGGGCGAAGCCGGTGTTGTTGTTCCGGATGAAGGATATTTAAAAGGCGTTCGTGAACTCTGTTCAAAATACCATGTGCTTTGGATTGCCGATGAAGTGCAAACAGGCTTGGCGCGCACCGGAAAGCGTCTCGCCGTTGACCATGAGAATGTAAAACCGGACATTTTAATACTCGGAAAAGCTTTATCAGGCGGCGTATTACCCGTTTCTGCGGTTTTAAGTTCCGATGAAGTGATGCTCACTATTAAACCCGGTGAACACGGCTCCACTTACGGTGGAAATCCTCTTGCCTGTGCCGTTGCCATGAAAGCGCTCGAAGTTTTAGAACAAGAAAACATGGCAGATAACGCGGAAAAAATGGGTCAGATTTTCAGATCGGAAATGAACCGAATAAAAGAAAAATCTGATTTAGTTACTCTAGTTCGCGGTAAAGGCTTGCTCAATGCCGTTGTTATTGATGAACACGAAGAAAGCGATAAAGCCTGGAAAATCTGTGTTCGATTAAAAGAAAACGGATTA
Organism: bacterium; assembly: GCA_006226965.1. GTDB lineage: Bacteria > Bacteroidota > Rhodothermia > Balneolales > M1805 > M1805. The sequence goes on from SBGQ01000062.1 coordinate 31,456, forward strand.
CTCGCCAAACCAACTCACGGTAATATTATTCGTTTCGCTCCGCCTTTGGTAATCACCGAAGAGCAACTTCTAGATTGTGTGAACATCATCGAAAAAACATTTGCTGAATTTGAATAATCTGTGATTTAGTCAGTAACAGCTTCAGAAATTGTATGGCAAACCGTTTTCAACCGATAAGTTTTACTTCTGTTCAGGATTGTTTGAATTACATTCCTGAACACGAGCGTGAACTGGTTGTACATCTGCGAAAACTTATTCTCGCAACCATTCCGGAAATCACAGAGAAATTAAGTTACAATGTGCCTTATTATTTTCGGAATAAGCGTTTGTGTTTTATCTGGCCGGGCTCTATACCTTGGGGAAAAGTTCAGAAAGGTGTGCGATTGGGTTTTGCAAACGGACATCTTTTGCAAGATGAATTTAATTATTTGAATAACCCGGTTGGAAAAACAGTAGCCAGTAGAGTTTTCAACGAATTGCACGAAATTGATGATGAAATCGTGATTCAACTATTGCTGGAAGCTCGATTATTAGACGAGACAAACGGACAAAAATAAAGCGCAGGTTTTTGACCTGCGCTGCAAAATCGGGTAAGTAAATCAGGCCACTTGAGGCTTAATAAACATTCCTTTCAATTTGTCTACATATCCGTCAATTTTATCTGCCTGATAGTTACGCAGATAGTTGATTATCGTCAGAAATGGTAAGATTACCATCATGGTGTACATTACAAAAACCGCTATTAATACGGGGACACCGAATTTCCAGACGAGTTGCAGGATTCCCATTTCCATGTTGGAATCCGAATAGGTTTTTCTTCCGTCCGCGTGGACGTCATAATAAGTAACCCAAGGAGTTGCGAGGAAGAAACCCATCAAACCAAGAATTGCTTTTTTCATTACTCCGGCGCCTTTCATCATAAGTTGCATCTCACGTTCGCGTCGGTTAATTAAATATTCGGGCGCTTTACTTGCAAAATAATACGCTACCACAAATAAAATCATCGGAATTTGGCGCATGGTAAAACGGAATCCACGCCAGAAAGATTGGCTTAAACGTAAATCACGATAACCTTCGGCATCTAAAGGTTCTAACTCACTCAATTGTTCTTTCTGATTTTGAAGAGCACCTTCCTGATTCTCTGTTCGATTTGGAATTGCTTCTAAGTTTCTAATCTGATTTTGCAGATAACTTATTTCACTATCTAAACGGCGTTGAGCCTCAGCGACTGTAAAATCTTTGGTCATTTCTGAAATACCAAACGAATAAATAGCAACCAGTAAAAACAAACTAACACCGCCGATAATCCACCAAGAACCGATAAATCTTCGATTTTGGCTTTCTTCTGCAACGGATAATAAACTTTCGTACCAATTTTTTAATTCTTCATTTTGAATCGGCAACACACTTACTTTTTCTAAACGCTCTAAAGCGTAATTCACTTCTCTTTTTGATGCAGGCCCGTGTAACTCTTCTTCATCTTCATCAAATGTTATATAGCTCCACTTATCGTATATCTCCTGCAATAATTGAGCGGCTTTTTGCTCATCCGGACTAAGGTTCTCCATTTCTTCCAGATAATCGTGCTCGAGTGTTTGTTGGGACATCATAGCCTCCTTATTTAGGATTCAA
>SBGQ01000138.1 GCA_006226965.1 bacterium
ATCCGACATCCGACATCCGACATCCGACATCCGACATCCGACATCCGACATCCGACATCCGACATCCGACATCCGACATCCGACATCCGACATCCTTACGCTTGCTCCCACAGTTCTACTTTATTTCCGTCAGGATCTAAAATCCAATTAAACTTTCCGACCCCTTCTTGAACAACGTTTTCAGGATTCAGAACTTCAACACCTTCCTCACGCAATACAGGAATGAGAGCATCTAAATCTTCTACGCGAAAGTTTAGCATAAATGGTTTTGTCGATGGCTCCAGGTATGTAGTGTTTTCATCAAAAAAAGAAAAAACACTCATAGCATCTTCTTTAGGGTCGTTTTCTTTCCAGTTGAAAACCGTGTAAGTCTGTCCGCCAAAATCTATTCCTAAATGTTTTTGATACCATTCTACCAATGCTTTAGGGTCTTTTGATGTGATAAAAACCCCGCCAATTCCTGTAACTCGTTTCATAACTCATCCTCCAAAATGTGATTAAAGATTAGAATGCAATATCGGAAAAAAAAGGAATGTAAAGATGAAAAAGGTGTAGAGGTATAAAGGTTAATAGGTTTGGGGAGAATTGAGTAAGGAATTGCGCTCTTTGCGGTTGATTCCAGCAGTCATGGTGCTTCTTGTGTTGCCATCTCCCAAACCCTCATCTGTTCGTGTTCAGTAAATTTCTCCAACTCAAAAACCTAAAAGAGATTTTTTTGCTCACAAATCATTTCATCGCTTCATTACTTCATCAATACATCAATTATTCATCAAAAAAACGCTTCCAGAGATAGCGCGAAAATGGGTATTTTTAGCCGAATTTTTTAAATACTCAAAAAGAGAAAAAAAGTATGTCAACAGATTTATTAAACACACTGCCTTCCTTAAATCAGCTTACAGAAGACGAACAAATGTTGAAGGAAGCCGCAGCAGATTTCGCGAAATCGGTAATCGCGCCCAAGGTACATGAGATGGATCAAAAAGCTAAACTCGATCCTGAAATCATAAAAGCATTTTTTGAGCAAGGTTTAATGGGAATCGAAATCCCTGCTGAATACGACGGTGGCGACGGTACCTTTATGATGGCAATTTTAGCAATCGAGCAAATCTCAAAAGTTGATGCTTCTGCCGGAGTTTTTATGGATGTGCAAAACACGCTCGTAAACAATGCATTTGTAAACTACGCGAACGAAGATTTAAAACGTCGATATTTACCGCAATTAGCTAACTCAAAAGTAGGCGCGTATTGTCTTTCTGAGCCATCTTCCGGTTCCGATGCCTTCGCTTTAAAAACCAAAGCCGTTGATAAAGGCGACCATTATGTACTCAACGGAACCAAATTGTGGATTACCAACGGTAACGAAGCGGAAATCTTCATCATCTTAGCAAACATTAATCCGGAGGCAGGCTACAAAGGAATCACCGCTTTTGTGGTAGAAAAAAACTTTCCGGGCTTTTCAGTCGGTAAAAAAGAAGACAAATTGGGAATTCGTGCTTCATCAACCACAGAAATTATTCTCGAAGACTGTATCGTACCGAAAGAAAACGTGTTAGGTGAAGTCGGAAAAGGGTATAAAGTGGCCATCGAAACCTTGAATGAAGGTCGAATTGGAATCGGTGCACAAATGTTGGGAATTGCTCAGGCAGCACTCGAACACGCCATCGCTTACACCAAAGAACGCAAACAATTTGGTCAGGCCATTGCCGATTTCCAAGGCGTACAATTCCAATTAGCAGAAATGGCGATTGATGTAGAAACCGCTCGTTTATTGGTGTACAATGCCGCTCGAATGAAAATGGCCGGTTTACCTTTCTTGAAAGAAGCGGCTATGGCGAAAATTCGTGCTTCAGAAGTGGCAGAAAAAGTAGCTTCTATGGCTATCGACCTCTATGGCGGTTACGGTTACGTGAAAGAATACCCGGTAGAAAAATTCTGGCGCGATGCAAAAATCGGTAAGATTTACGAAGGCACTTCCAACATGCAGTTGCAAACCATCGCAAAACTGATTTTAAAAGACTAAACCCCTTTTTAAGCAGAACACAACAGATTAAAAGCAGTTCCATCCGGACTGCTTTTTTTATGTGGGCATAACCGCTCACTCCGTTCGCGGTCGGGCTATCCGCTGTATCTTTTTTTCGGAACGAACACGTGAGAGCTCAAAACAAACAAAAAACAGTTCCTCAAAAAAGGATGCCGCTCCTATCCCTTATGCAAAAGACCCGATTACATTCTCAATGCAAGGTTACATGGCCTCATTTTTTAAAACATTTATCCAGAAAGTTTAGCATCTTAGATAATGATTTATAAATTACTGTATGTAAGTTTGTTTCTACTCCTTTCCTCCTGTTCCCTATTCTCAGGCAACGACAAAAAGAAAGAGGATGCTTGTGATTGGCCGCCGGGAAATCGAAATTATTCGTGGCGCATTGATACTGTGGGCTATTGGCCATCTGAAATGGGTGGATTGTATGTGTTTAACGATACTACAGCATTCCTGACGGGGTACATTAATGCAAAAAATGGAGATAATTTAGCCGGACTTCGTTGGAATGGAACCGCTTGGATTCAAGACATTTACAGCCCTTTACCCGAGTTTCCCATAGGCCATTATGGCCTTGATGCTGCCGGGGATGATTCCATCATGGTTTCGGTAGGATATTGGGGGCTGAACTTAGACCAAGCAGCCATTGGTGAGTTTAATCTAAATACCAAAACCTGGACCAAATACCAATTTGAAACCGTAGGAAGGCTCAATTCGGTCTGGACCGATGGCAACGGATTCTATGTGGCTGTGGGTGATAATGGAATCATTTACACAAAAGAATCACCAAATTCGGATTGGGTGTTTTCGCGCATGGAAGATGAGTTTAACTTATCCAAAGTGAGTGGAATCAGTAAGGATGAATGGTATGTCTCTGGATATAAATACCCTACTCCTGGTTCTCAGAGCAATAACAAAATCTACAGGTATAAAAATGGGAGTTATTTAACACTCTATGATACCTATAATCTAGAATCAAGTATTTTGCCTGTTTATGCATCATCACTTGTTACGAGATTAGATGCTAAACGATGTGAAACTACGGACTCATTATACTTATTTGTTTCTGGTATTGAGCACGTAAAGTTAACTTCTTATTCGTCAGAATTGATGTTTAAACCAACTAGTTTGTCTAGATTAAGTTCAGGTGAAAATGAAATCTCATCTACTAGTCCAAACATATTTGCGCTATCTCCAAATGATGTGTGGATTCCAACATTAAGCTTTGGGTTATACCATTACAATGGATTGGATGTAAAAAAAATCGAATCCATACCCAATCTAAATTATGGCGATATATCAAAGACAGGTTTGTTACGTCAGATAAAAAAATCTGCTTCCGGAAAAATCTGGATGCTCATGGAAAGCAATTCTCAACAATATTTACTTATTCAAGGTACACCTCTTTAGGCAAAATAATTTCTATATAAAAAAAGCACGAGCGTTCGCCCGTGCCTTTAGTTTTATTTGCCTTCTATGCGATTATAAAATAACATCCGCAATCCGCAATCCGCAATCCGCAATCCGCAATCCGCAATCCGCAATCCGCAATCCGCAATCCGCAATCCGCAATCTTACCTGTTTCTACCGTACTTCTCGTGACTGGAAACCCAATCCAAAGAAGAAATTGCAGAACCAAGAGAAACTTCACCGGCAAGCGCTACGCCGGCAATAATCTCAGCGAACTTTTTAGCTCGGTCGCGTCCGTAACAATCCATCACTTCCAAACACTCACGTTGCGTTGCCAAGCCTGTTCCGCCACCGTATGTTGCCACAATTAAAGACGGAATAGTAAGTGAAATGTATAAATCGCCGTCCGGTAATAATTCGGTATACAAAATTCCCGCAGATGATTCCGAAACGTTAGCAACGTCTTGGCCCGTTGCAATAAACATAGCCGTAATCGCATTCGGTGAATGGGCGCCGTTATTGTTGGCTCCGGAGAAAAACGCTCCGACAGTAGAAACTTTCCAATGGTAGTGCAGCGAGTGGGGATCTACGCGCATCACTTTTTCGAGCACATCTTTTTTGAGAACACATTCAGCGGTAACACGTTTTCCGCGGGTACGCATAATGTTTACCTGCGAGGCTTTTTTATCCGTAGCAAAGTTCGATTCCAAATAAAAACGCTGAATCGTTTTCTGCGGATAGTTATCCAAAATCCACGAACAGGCTGCAAAGGTTGCGCGCCCCACCATGTTTTGTCCGGCAGCATCTCCTGTGCTGTAATTAAAACGCAAATACACAAACTTGTTCGAGAAAAAGGGATCTATATACAAGAGTTTGGCAATAGAAGAGGTGCCTTCGGCTTCTTCTTTAATCTTTTGTTTTATTTCAGGCGATTCCATCCAATCAAAAAACTCACGACCTTGACGTGCATTTTCAAAAATGAAAACAGGAGCGCGTTGCATACAATCATCAACTACGGTAGTTATACAGCCACCTGAAAGGTTAATCGCTTTAATTCCTCTGTTGTATGATGCTACTAAGGTTCCTTCAGTGGTTGCCAATGGAACCAAAAATTCACCTTGTGCATGTTCGCCTTTTATGTGAATCGGGCCGGCAAAACCAAGCGGAACCTGAGCTACTCCGGTAAAGTTCTCGATGTTTCCCGGAAGTGTTTTTGGGTCGATGGAGTATTTATCAATATGGTTAAATGTGGCGCCCGAATACTTCGAAATAAACTCCTGACGCTTTTTAATAATGGCCGGACTGTAATCGTCTTCTTTATCGTAAGGAATTCGAACTCTATCCGCTTGGTCTTCAGAAATGGAGTCTTCAATTTTAAGTGTGAATTTTCCGAACCCCTCGGTTACAAATGAAATTTCAATTTCGTGTTTTCCTTCATCCAAGTGCTGAATGTGCATAAAAACGTCAACAACTTCACGAAGAGGAAAGTCGATAGCATTACTGGCATTAATTGCAGTCGGTTTTACATCTTTACCTTTAATGGTGAGGTGAACTTCATTAATCGGTACAGGTTTTTTATCAATCTTTAAATCGGAAACCCCGACTAATTTAGCATCACTCAAACGATTCTTTAAGCTGTAACGAACCCCTCCATTCGTGTTTTTTAAACTCCCGTACGTATAAAGTTGACGAAGAATAAGACTTGGAATTTTCATGAACATAGAAACCTCGGTGAATGTGTATTTAAAAGCGCTTTTTCGAAGCTGTAATCTATAATTTGAATTCATAGTGTGCAAAAAAACTTTTATACTCAAATAAATTTGTCTGAAATGTGATTTTTAATTTTGAAAAACAGTTTCTAATCATCATATTAGGCGATGTAAGCGGTTTCATTTTATTTATTCTAGGAGGCTATATGTCCTTTTATCAGTTGTTGAAGAGGTTGGGTTCAGCGGCTCTGATTCTATTTATGAGTGGTCAATTCTTCTCACTTTCTGCTCAGAATGCAGAGAAACTCACCGTTCGTTATTTGCCGCCCGAAGAGGGAATGGGTTCCCGCAGTGAGTATTATCATCTTCTCTTAAAATTAGCCTTGGAAAAAACCGTTCCTACTTACGGTGAATACTCCTTGGTTCCTGCAGAGAAGGCGATGATGCAACGCGATGCTTTAAAAGCAATGATGTCCGGCCATACCTTGGACGTAGTTCATACCATGACCGATAAAATCAGAGAAAGAGTATTGTTGCCCATCCGAATTCCATTAGTAAAAGGTTTAATTGGTGTTCGTTTGGTTATGGTGAAGCAGGAAAATCAAAGTAAATATCTGAACGTTAAAACCGTAGATGACCTAAAAAAATACTCGTTTGGACAAGGTCATGATTGGCCGGATACCGAGATTTTACGCTACAATGATATTAAAGTGGTTACTTCTCCAGAATTCAGTCCGCTTTTCGGCATGTTAAAAAACGATGAGTTTGACGGATTCCCTCGCGCTGTTTTTGAAATCTGGGACGAAGTTCAGGATAACAAAGACAAAAACTTAGTAGTTGCCGATGGTTTTTATATCTACTACCCGACAGCCATGTATTTCTTTGTTCGTAAGGATAAACAAGGCGCTGCCATTGCAAAACGTATTGAAGCAGGATTGAGATTGGCTATTAAAGACGGTTCGTTCGATAAATTATTCAACGCAACAATGAAACCGTATCTCGATAAAGCGAACCTGAAAGACAGAGTGGGTATTAAACTCAAAAACTCTTTATTGCCAGATGATACCCCATTAAATGATCCGTCATTGTGGTATATGAAATTTTAATGTGAATTTCGTTTAGGTTGGATACAAAAGCCGGTTCAAGAATTTGAATCGGCTTTTGTTTTTTTATGGGTTCATGTTTTAACTATTTTTGAGCCATGATATACGCCGATATTGCTTTGCCGACACCCATTAGAGCTCCGTTTACTTATGAAATACCGGAGAGTTTAAAGGCAAGCGTACAAATCGGCGTTCGGGTTCATGTACCGTTCGGCCCTCGTTACGCCATCGGTTTAGTTGATAAGATTCACGATGTAAAACCGACATTCGACACCAAGCAGATTAAAGAGGTTTTAGATACACAGCCTTTGTTTTCTAAAGAGTTGCTCAAATTAGCGGAGTGGGTGAGTAACTATTATTTCTGTTCTAAAGGAGAAGTTTATCAGGCTATGTTGCCTGTCGGGTTGAATTACCAAAGCATTCGATTTATTCGGCTTCTTGATTCCCAAAGCAGTTTGGTTCATACACAGTTTTTAGCGCGTTTATCAGAAAAGGAAAAGTTTTTATTGAAGGATATTTTGGCGGAATTTCGTGATATAAGTACTTCTGAATTGAACGAATTGTCAGAATCGGGTATTATCGAAATTTGGGATGAGCCGAAGATAAAAGCCACTCAGGTTAAGGAACGAGTTTGGAATTGGGTGGAATCTTCATCAAATGAAAAAGCTAAAACATATTTGTCTGAGCAGAAAAAACTTGCCCAATGGCATGCTGCACTTCAGGAATTGCTGCTTTTAGATTTGCCTGCAACTACTTCTCAATTACAATCGGAGCTAATAAGTGCAGCGCATTTAAAACGCATCGAAAAACAAGGATTTATTAAGGTTGATGAACGCATAAAAGAGTACAAAGATGAACACTATGCACATCAGCCGGAAAATATTCGTTCGTTAAATGCCGAGCAGTTTAAGGCTTACGAAACGATTAAAGAATCGGTAATTCATCAAAAATATGAGCCGTTTTTGTTAAAAGGTGTCACGGGTTCCGGAAAAACGGAAGTGTATATTCACGCTATAAAAACCAGTTTAGAATTAGGGAAAGGCGCCATTTTATTGGTTCCGGAAATTGCACTCACACCGCAAACCGTTCGACGTTTTTATGAGATTTTTGGGGATGAAATCGCGGTTTTACACAGTCGTTTATCAGATGCCGAACGTTTGTTTGCATGGAACGAATTAAAATCCGGGAACAAGCGAATTGTGATTGGTCCGCGCTCTGCGGTATTTGCTCCTGTCAGAAATCCGGGTATCATTATTGTTGATGAAGAGCACGACAATTCGTACAAACAGGAAGACCCTGCGCCTCGTTATCACGGAAGAGAAACGGCAATTACACGGGCTTTTTTGGAAAACTGTCCGGTGGTTTTAGGTTCTGCAACACCCGCGTTAACCACTTGGAATCAGGCAAAAGAAGGGAAAATACGTTTACTGGAGTTGAACGAGCGTCATGCCGGAGCAACATTGCCGGAAGTTGAAATTCTGGACTTATCCAAGTATCGAAACGCCATGCGCGGCCCATTGGCAATTCCCGTTTTTCAGGCTATTGATGAGGCGCTCAAAAAAGATGAACAAGCCATTATTTTGCTGAATCGCAGAGGTTTTGCACCGCATTTGTTGTGTACGTCTTGCGGAAGTATTCAGGAGTGTCCGAACTGTTCGGTTTCTTTAACCTATCATAAACCGTCTCGGGCATTTCGTTGCCATTATTGCGGATACGGGCGTTTTGAAACCTCTGCGTGTTCATCATGCGGGAATCCCGAATTGGAAAAAGTGGGGTTTGGTACGCAACGAATAGAAGAGGAAATTGTAGCGCTTTTTCCTGATGTAAAAGTATTGCGTATGGATCAGGATACTACGCGAGGTAAGTATTCACATCGAGAGCTAACAGAAGCATTTCGGAAAAAAGAAGCCCATTTATTAATCGGTACTCAATTGGTTTCCAAAGGTTTGGATTTCCCTGATGTTACGGTTGTAGGGGTGATTAATACGGATACGGAATTGGCGTTCCCCTCCTATAAATCGCACGAACGAATGTTCCAGTTGTTGAGTCAGGTTGCGGGGCGTTCCGGACGCGGACAAAAAAAAGGAGTGGTGTATTTCCAAACATGGAAACCCGGAAAAATGGCACTTACAGCCGCCAAAGTACACGATTATGAATTGTTCGCAGAAACTGAGTTGTTGCATCGAAAAGAAGCTGAATATCCGCCGTACAGCAAATTGGTGAATATTACGTTTAAGGGTAAGAATAAAGATGAAGTCGGGAAAGCAGCCCAATTGTACCATCAGTGTGTGAGCGAATTGGCATCGAAATGGCCGGTTTTGGGTCCGGCGCCATCAACAATAGAAAAAATAGACCGCGAGTTTTATTGGGAATTAACCTTAAAAATGCACCCGAATATCAAGACAAACGGAATTGCTCAATTATTGGAAGCTGTAACGAATTTATATGATGAAAGACGCAGTTCCAATTACGGAGCCATTCGCGTTATCGTTCGTGTTGATGCTTAAAAAAGCGTGAACTACGTCTTGATTGGCAACTATCGAGCAAAAAAAATGCTGACCGAAATCAGCATTTACTTTTAAAACGGTAGGTCGTCGTCCTGTGAATCATCCACCCACATCATATCATTTTGTGACTTGATTTGAGTCGATTTTTGACTCCATTCCTGATCGTTATGATTGGAGCGTCCGCCTTGTGGCGCACCTTCAGAACCTGATTTTAAATCGTATGCTTTTACATCGGTGTACCAACGGCCGTTGTATTCACGAGATTCCACATCAATTAAAAAGGTCTGCTCTGAACCTATGTTGAGGCCAAATTGATCAATTTTATCGCCCCAAACAGAAACACATACTTTTTTGGGATAATTTCCGCCGGTTTCAACAATGATTTCTTGTTTGCGCCAAGTTCCGTTGCGTCCGTTTCCCTGAATTTCGGGGTTAATTTGAATTACTTTTGCTTTTAATTCGAGTGCCATAAATACGATGTATTAGATGATTTAATTTGGACGAAGATAATAAGGTCGGGAATGAGTTACTTTAAAAAATGGAATAAAATCACATCAATAAAAAAGCCAAGCTGATTTCTCAGATTGGCTTAATTTTGTCGGGATGACAAGATTTGAACTTGCGACCCCTTGCACCCCATGCAAGTACGCTACCAGGCTGCGCTACATCCCGAACAAGGCTTATAAGATACGGCTAAACGAAAGCCATATCAAGAAATCCGGGTTTTTAGAAAGTGAATTTCAAACTGAATGCTTGTACCGGAATAATTGATTTTGAATGATTTCCATTTAATTCTCCGGCTACTGCTAAAACCCCGGCGGGATTAATATTCCACTCAATTCTAGCAGAGGAATCATCCGCTAAGACGGCATCCTCTTTCAAATAATTAAACATTATGTAATAACCGCCGATCGCTCCAATTGAACTTAGTACAGAATATGGTTTTAAAGTTGATTCGTTCAAATTTCCGAAAAAGGTATAAGCTGAGCCTAAACCGGTTGCCCAACCTGCAAAAGTTGACATCAATAAATAAACACCTTGTGTTTGGCTGAAATCATATTCAGAAGCCATTTTTGCACCGTACCAAGAACCTAAAGCGCCACCTAATACAGCACCTGCTGCATTTGAGCGGGCATCATTGTTACTAAAAATATTAACGATTGAACCCATTCCGTAGGAACCAAGGAAAGACGTTGCCTGTGAGTGATACACATCACCCAGAGAATATTGTTCATTTTTAGTGCTCTTATACCCGATTGCTAAACCGGTTCCAAGGCCGATTAATGAAGTAAGCCCTGCTGTTTTGTCAATTTTGCCGGTAAACACAAAAGAGGTTAATGCGCCGGAAACGAATCCCAAATCTCCGAACATGCCAATTGCCTCAACACGCCCTTCGCTGATGACTTCTTTCTTAGCGAATTGATAAAAAGCTGACATTTCAGCGATGGACAAAAGGGCTGCGGTTGATAAAAAACCTTCATCGGTTCCGCTGTCTTCACTGACAAATAAACTGTAAAGAGAAATTCCGTGAAAAAATGAGCGGGTTGCTCCGTAACGTGTCGCTCTTGCCATAGACATGGATATTTCGCTGTCTTTGGTAAATGTAAACGGGATAAAAAAGCTGCTTCCGCCAACTAACATCCACGTTCCCACAGTCTGACGTGCGCCAAAATCAAATGAAAGAGGAATTGCCCAACCGTATAAGCCACCGCCCCAACCCGTTGTTGTTGATAAAAAGTGTACACGTCCATCCTGACTTAATAAGCGTGTTTTATCCTGAAATAAGGCGCTATTTGCAAATTTTGAACGAAGCTCTTCAAAACCTTTCGCATCTAAGGTTTTGCGATCTCGAAGCAGTTTTCCTTCTTTCATGTACATGATTTCCAATACAAAGGTATCGGTATCAATCTGGAATAATTTGGCTTCACGAAAATCAGGATAATCGGAAAACAGTTTTACGGTTTTTTCAATTTGAGGGGAAATGGTTAAATATTTACCCGCATCATCAAATGGAATTTGTGCTTCTTGTGCTTGTGCTGTTTGAATAAAAGATGCTCCAATAGTAATCCAAACAAGTACCCAAATTTTTTTCATGTCGTTTAATATCGTTGATAGATAGTTTTCGCGACAAAACTACGTAAAAAACACTTGTTAAAAAACCGTTACCATTTAATGGAATCCAATACGTTTTTCAAATGACTTGGCTGAATGTTCATATTTAAGGATGAATCAGCTACTGGTGCTTCAATTGTAATTATACGTTCGGCGCCGTTTGCTAATGCTACATGTTTAAAGCATTCATTTTCAAAACCGGAAGGGCGAACTTCTATGAGTTGCGGCTTCTTCATCCAAACTAAATTCGATAAACCGGCACCGTGCGGACCACATATAATTTCAGCCTGACTAAATACATCTATTTGTTCTTTTAGCGAATAGTTTTCCGCTTCGATTACTTCGAATCCAAAGGATTCTAACACAGGTAGAAGTTCGGCTTCATTTAGAATAGCACGTTTTTTTTCATTTTTTCGAGTGATGTAAATCCGCTTTGTACCTGCTTTTTCTTGTTGAAATGAATCTTTCAGGAACGTAAATCGCTCAGGAATAAAATTTAATCCCCAAGGAATATTCAACCAAGTATCGGCTGTGTACGAAATGCCGTTTTGTATCGGAATGATGGAATTTCCCGAGAAACCCAATTGATGTAAGGCATCCAAAACAAACGAAGGAGAGTGCTCCGCAACAGCGAGTTTTACTTTTCCGACCAATGGTTTAATGAATTCCAAACGCGGCAGCAATTCGGTGATCACATGATAATAATTCGAGAAACCGACATTTGAAAATGCAAATACGAGTCCGTTTAAGTGACGGGTAGGTTGATTTTCTTGCGGTAAATGTGCCTCAAATTCATGCGGGTAAGGAAACGAAAAGCTATCTAAAGCCCAATATTCATTTCTAAAACGAAATTGTCCGTTAGGAGAAACCATTACCCAGTTTTTATCCAAAAAAAGAAAGGTTTCTGCCTGAATATCGAAACGGGATTTTTTGGTTTGTTGAGTTATTTCGCCGGACTCGTTTACATGAATATCATCAAACACAAAGGAATGGGTTTGCCGCGGACGCATTTCTTTGTGTTGGATAATGCCTTCTGATTGCAGAAAAGTTCGAAACGGTAAACCTAGTATAGTGCTTTGCATGAGTGATTGAAAGAAAATTACATCCCGTCAAAATGTACTTAATATCGCACATCAGTTCGAGAGGTATTTTTTGAGCTTACTCATTGCGATTCTTTTCTCCAATCATCTTTCAAAATCGTTTTACCGTCGCTTTTATACACGGCAGCGCCATCCAAGCTGGTAAAATGAATATTCTTTGTAAAGCCTAGCAATCGAGAAACGGAAACGGCATGCGGATGGCGATATTTGTTTTTCATGGCAAGCGAAACCGATGCAAATTGAGGAGTTACATCATCCAAAAATGAGCCTGAGGAACTGCTTTTACTTCCATGATGACCCACTTTCAAATAATCGGTGTCTAAGATTTCGTTTCCTATTTGTGATAATAAATCCTCAGCATCGTGTTCAGCATCACCTGTGAATAAAAACGAAGTAGTTCCGTAATCTAACCGTAGAATCGTTGAATATTCATTGGTATTGGTTGATGAATACGTTTTTAAAGGCCACAAAATACGCGTGTTTAATTGCGAACTCAGGTGTAAATAATCCCCTGCAAATAATGATTTTACTGGAATGGATTTTTCTTGAGCTGATTTCAAAATAGCTTTAAAAATGCTGCTTTGTTCGGCAGAATCAGGAATAAAAGAGTATAAAGTATCGATTACCAGCGTCTCTAAAAGTGGCAAGGTTCCGCCAATATGGTCAGCATGCGGATGTGTTAAAATGAGTGCATGTATCCGATTGATTCCTTTTGATTTAAGCAATGGTAAGATGGTACGCGAGCCGCTGTCAAAATTGGGAGACCAAATTCCGGTATCAATCAACAGAACACGATTATCGGGTGTTTCAATTAAGCTGGCATCTCCTTGGCCGACATCAACTATGGTGAGTTCCAAAGGTTTGGTTTGTATGGATTGATAGAGTTCATCACCGCGCCAGAAAACAAGGGAAATCAAAGAAAAAATGAACCACCCCCAACGAGTTTTGCCATGCGTCCATGAAGCAATTGCTGCCAAGAAACCCATCCAAAAAAGAAAGAAAAACAAGTTGGGTTCTGAAAAACGGGCATAACTAAAATCAGACGAACTAAAAAACGATGCGAAAAATTGCAGACTGCTAGCAAGCCAATTCAAGGGGATTGAAAAGTAGCTGGCGAAGCTTGGAAAGGGAATTCCGATTATAGTTACTACTAAACCTGATACTACTAATAGAGATGCCGGAATAGTTGCTGCCAAATTGCTGATAGGCGAAACAATAGAAATTTCCCCGAAATACAAAGCTAAAATCGGCGCTAATCCCACTTGAACCACAATTCCCACCAATAAAGCACTTATTATTTTCGAACTCCATGTTTGTTTTTGGCTGATACTTGAAAATGTGGGTAAAACCAACAGAATAATTGAAACGGCACCAAAAGAAAGCTGAAACCCGACATCAAATACATAAGCCGGATTAATCATCAACAAAAAGAAAGCCGCAAAACCGACGATGTTCATGGGATAACGAACACGTTCAAATAATTTTGCATAAGAAAACAACAATGCCATGATGGATGCACGAACCACAGACGCAGAAAACCCCGTTAACCAAGCGTAAAACAACAAACCTAGTCCGAGCAAGATTATGCCGACTATTCTACCGCTTCGTTTTGTCCAAAACCAAGGTATCAAAAACCAAAACGGCGCCACTAAAAACCCAACATGGAGTCCGGAAACAGCCATCATGTGCGCTAAGCCGGAGCGAGTAAACGCTTGCCGTTGTTCGGGATTAATATCCGACTTATCGCCAATAATTAAGGCTTTTGCAATGGCACTGTTTGTTCCTTCGAATAATGACTCAATAGATTTTTCAAACAGAGGTTTTATAGATTGAAGACCTTCAGGTTCGGTAACGGAAACAACATGTAGAAGTTCGTATTGTGAAAGAATTTCACGCGAGTATAAAAATGCGGCATAATCGAACTGATGAGGATTTCGCGGCTCTGGGACAGGCTTTAATTTTACCCAAATCTTGACTTTAGAGTTCTTTGAAAAGACTGTTTCTCTACTGACGTTTTCTCGATAAATGATGATACGACTTAAGAAAGAGTTTGAAAATCGGAATGTGTTTTGGCTGATTAAACTATCTGCCTGAACATCTAATGAAATAGAGCGTTCGCTAGGTTTTACGGATTGAATTTCACCGAAAAGCAGCAAAGAGTCGGCTGATAGATTAAACCGAGAAACTTCTCGATAGGTGTTTTCCAGTTGGCTTTTGTGCGAATCAGCACGTAGTAAACCAACCCCAAATAGTAGAGCAAATAACAAACTTTGATGTAAAACAACAGATGTGCTTTTTATGTGAGTGATACTGAGTGCAATAAGAATGGAAAGATTAATACAAAGTAGAAGTGGAATTGAAATGTGAATCCTTTCACTTAGAAGAATTCCCAAAACAAAAGCTATTAATGCTTTTATGATGGGGTAAGCAACCCAAATAACCGTACTTTTTTTCATACAGATTCGCTCTCGTTAGTCTCTTCCGGAGAAATAAAGCAAATCATTAATTAAAGTCAATTTTGAAAAACTAAGTTTTGTTCAAGCACAACGAAAATGATTACATTCAAAAGAGTTGGTCATTTAAATATTGGTGTTATGAAGCTTATAAAAATCTCCATTACATTGGGTGTATTCATCTTTTTGTCCTTTTCATGTATGCAGTCAACCCGAGAAAATATGCCTAAAAAGCAATTCGCAATTGCGATTCATGGCGGTGCGGGAGTTATCTCAAAAAACCTGCCGGATTCAGTTAGAAAGAACTATGAAAAAGGTTTACAAGAAGCATTGGATTTAGGTAAAAATCTGTTGGAAAAAGGGAGTCCGGCGCTCGATGTGGTAGAACAGGTTATTCACGTTTTAGAAAACAATCCCTTATTCAATGCCGGAAAAGGCGCCGTATTTACTGCAAAAGGTGAACACGAGTTGGATGCAGCTATTATGAATGGTAAAACATTGGCAACCGGTGCGGTTGCAGGTGTAAAAACGGTAAAAAACCCAATCTCATTAGCGAGAAAAGTAATGACGGAAACTCCTCACGTGTTATTGATGGGCGCAGGAGCCGAAGAATTCGCCGATTCACAAGATATAACTCGTGTCCCCAACTCGTATTTTGATACAGAAAATCGTAGAAAGCAGTTAGAACGTGCTCAGCA
This sequence comes from bacterium, assembly GCA_006226965.1. GTDB lineage: Bacteria > Bacteroidota > Rhodothermia > Balneolales > M1805 > M1805. The sequence continues at coordinate 15,134 of SBGQ01000138.1, forward strand.
AAAAAGTGCAGAAATCTTAAAATCGGATACCTATGGAACGGTTGGTTGTGTGGTTTTGGATAAAGACGGAAATCTTGCTGCGGGAACATCAACAGGTGGAATGACTAACAAAAAATTTGGACGAGTGGGTGATGCGCCGATAATCGGAGCCGGAACGTACGCGAATAACGAAACCTGTGCGATTTCAGCAACAGGAACGGGAGAAGAATTTATACGTCACACCGTAACAGCACGTATTTCAGCATTATTTGAGTACAAAAATTATTCAATCGAAAAAGCATCTGACTATGTGATTCACAAAGTCTTGCAACCCGGTGATGGAGGCGTTATTTGCGTTGATAAGTTTGGAAACATTGCCATGCCGTTTAACTCTGCGGGAATGTTCAGGGGTGCCGCAGATTCTGAAGGTTTGTTTGAAGTAAAGATTTGGGAGTAATTCGATACCTTTAGCGAAATAAAAACGATTTATTTGATAAACAAAATCAACAATGATCTATCAATTTCTAAAAAAAATGCCCCAATTCGACGAGACTGTTTTTGTAGCTCCGTCGGCAGATATAATCGGTGATGTTCAGTTGGGTTCTGATTCATCCGTTTGGTTTAACGTAACCATTCGCGGTGATGTGAATTGGATTCGTATCGGAGAGCGAACCAATATTCAGGATAATTCCAGTGTGCATGTAATGAACCAAACCGGCCCGACCTGGATTGGTGATGATGTTACCATCGGGCACAATGCCATGATTCACGGTTGCCAGATTAAAGACCGTGTTTTGGTCGGAATTCATGCAACTGTACTAGACAAAGCCGTTATTGAATCGGATGTAATTGTAGCAGCAAACAGTTTGGTTCCTCCGGGAAAACGCCTTGAATCCGGTTATTTGTATATGGGTTCACCCGTAAAACAAGTTCGAAAACTTACCGATGAAGAAATTGCCGGAATTAAAAAGTATTCGGAAAACTATGTTCGTTACAAACGCACCTACATGCAGATTGATAAATACGAAACCAATCCGTTTTACGATGAGAATAAGCGTCCGGAAGATTTTACGGGCTATTAAGGTGTATTCAATCTTCGAATATATTGTCAAAAAGGTGCAATTTCCTAAATTAGCACCTTTCTTTTTATATAGGGTTTAAATTAGAACAGTTATGACGTTTACAACAGCATCGGACACCTACAGAATTTCGTTTTCGAAGAATTATCTATTAATGGGGGAAATTGTACTCTTTTTGGGAGTTTGGTTGAGCACCTATTTGGGAACAAACGATTACAATAACTGGTGGCTTGAAAACACACTCGTATTTCTTTCCTTGGCATGGTTAATTCCAAGTTTTAAGAAATTTACAATGAGCGACCTGAGTTATGTATTTATTACACTATTCATGTTGTTGCACGTGTATGGTTCAAAATACACCTATGCTGATAATCCGTTTGGTTTTTGGCTTAAAGACGTTTTGGAGCTGGAGCGAAATCACTACGATCGTATTGTGCATTTTAGTTTTGGCTTTTTATTAGCCTATCCGATGCGTGAGGCTTTCATAAGAATGTTCAAACTTTCAAATCGGTTATCATGGATTTTGCCGACTGAGGTAACGCTTTCGTTAAGCGGTTTATACGAAATTATTGAATGGGCCGTAGCTGATATCTTTTTTCAAGAGCAGGGAACGGCTTATTTAGGAACTCAAGGTGACCCTTGGGATGCTCAAAAAGATATGTTTTTAGCAACATTGGGTGCCCTTTTGGCTACGGTGATGATTTATGTTGTGAAAAGAGTGTTAAAAAAATAGCATGACCAAAACCCTCATCATCGGTGCCGGTGCTGCCGGACTCACAGCCGCCTATTTTGCTGCAAAAGCGGGTCAATCCGTACTAATTCTTGAAAAAACCGACAAAGCCGGAAAAAAAATCTTGATGTCGGGCGGTACTCGTTGTAATGTGCTTCCGGTAGTGATGAATCTCGATGATTACTTCACGAATGCATCACCCAATGTGCTCAAAAAAGTGTTCAAGTCGTGGAGTTTGAATGCCTGTAAAAATTGGCTTCAGGATGAAATTGGTATTCCGCTCGCCACCGAAACAGAGTCGAATAAGTGGTTTCCTGAAAGTAATTCCGCGAAAGAAGTTCGTGACAAATTGTTAGAAGCTTGTTTACAACTTGGAGTTGTAATCCGATACAATCAACAGGTAAAAGAACTGCAAAAAACGGATTTCGGTTGGGAGGTCATCACCGAAAACAAAATCTATAAAGCAGATAAAGTGGTGATGAGCACGGGCGGAAAATCCATCCCGACAACAGGAACAGAGGGCGAAGGATATCGAATACTCCGGAATTTGGGACATCAACTCATAGAACCTTATGCAGCTTTAACTCCTTTAAAAGGTGCACACCCTTTCGAGCAAGGTTTGCAAGGCATTTCGTTGAATGTGGAATTAAATGTGAATTCGCTGGGAAATCAATCACAGTCTAACCGAAGCGGTTTTGTGTTTACACATGACGGGTTTTCGGGTCCGGCCGTTTTAGACCCATCACACTATGCTGTTTTACACCAACTCGGACGCATGGAAAAGCCGGATTATCGGGTGAATTGGGCATCAAAAAAACGAGAGGATTGGGACGCCTATTTGCAATCGGGGCGTGGTTTAGTGCTGAATCGGGTAAAAGAATGGCTTCCGGCACGTTTGGCTGAGTCAATCTGTGCGGAATGTGGATTGATGGAACGATCCTGCGCCGAATTACGCCGTGAAGAGCGCTTGAATTTAGTAGATAAACTTACCGCATACCGATTAGAAATTTCCGGAAATGAAGGCTATCGAAAAGCTGAAGTTACGGGCGGTGGTGTTCCGCTAGATGAAATCAACACGGCAACAATGGAAAGTAAATTGCATTCAGGCTTGTTTATCTGTGGTGAATTGGTTGATGTTTTCGGTAGAATCGGGGGGTTTAATTTTTATTGGGCTTGGGTAAGCGGAAGGTTGGCAGGTAAGAGTTAATTCAAATAGTGGCTGCGAGTAAAAAACTTTTTTCATTCCATCCCATTTTAATAGCATTTTAGTCCGAAAAATTCGATGCTCGGTATTTCAAATTTCTAAAATCCAAAGCAAGCATGAAAACCCACCATTATACCACTCAGATTACATGGACCGGTAATGCCGGAAAAGGAACCACAAACTATAAATCATACGAGCGTTCACATGAGCTTTCATCAGCCCAAAAAGAAATCATTCAGCTCAGTTCAGACCCCGCTTTTCGTGGCGACCCAACAAAATATAATCCGGAAGAACTATTGGTTTCGGCTGTTTCAAGTTGCCATATGTTGTGGTTTTTGCATTTGTGCGCTGTTCAGGGTGTAGTAGTAACAGCTTACGCGGACTCTCCCGAAGGGATTATGCTGGAAGAATTAGACGGAAGCGGATATTTCAGTGAGATTATCTTGAAGCCTAAAATCGAGATCGAAAATGAAGAGCACAGAGCTTTATTGCCGGCAATACATGAGTTAGCACACAGTAAATGTTTCATTGCCAACAGTTTAACTTGTAAGGTTTCTATTCTCTAAATTCCTTTAACCTTTAAAATGAACTATTCATCGATTAAAAAGTTTGCTTTGTCTAAAGCCTCAAAGTATTAATGCCCCTCTCGTTATCTTAATAAAAGAATAAACACTCTTTTATCTCTTGGTGGGGATAATCATTATATCTTGTGAGATTTATGCAAACAACGGTGGCAAAATCAGGGAACTCTCTAACTATAAAGTTAACACAACAGGAATTTAGTCGTGTTGCGGCATTTATAGACCTTAAAACAGGTATTAAATTACCTGATCAAAAAAAGGTATTGGTCGAAAGTCGCCTTCAAAAAACATTAAGAAGAGAAGGATTTGAATCGTTTACGGAGTATTTGAATACGGTAATTGGTAATAAAGCAATTCCGACTAAAACAGCAGAGTTTATCGATTTAATTACCACGAATAAAACTGATTTTTTTAGAGAAGCGGATCACTTTGAATCGCTAGTATCCATTATTGAGCAAAGAGCACAAATCGGCAAAAGTAACGGTGTTTTTAAGGTATGGTCTGCGGCCTGTTCTTCTGGTGAGGAGCCTTATACATTAGCTATGGTTTTGAATGAGCAAAAACTAAAAGGTTTAATTTCAGACTACGAAATCTATGCTACTGATATCTCACAAAGCTCATTGCAAAAGGCGGTTCTGGCAGAGTATGAACATGCTAGAATTATCCCGATTCCTGATAATTATAAACGCAAATATTTACTCAGACACAAAGATTCTAACGTGCATAAATTTAGAATAGTGAAAAGTTTGCGCGAAAAAATTGAATTCGACTTCTACAATTTAAAAGAAGACGAACCCAACCCTGAGTTGTACGACGCCATTTTTTGCAGAAATGTATTTATCTATTTCGACAGAAAAACTCAGGAAATGATACTCCATAAGCTTTCAAAAAGCGTTAAATCGAACGGCTACATTTTTCTGGGACACTCTGAATCGATTAATGGTATCCAAATAAATTTACGCCAGATTAAACCGGCTGTATATCAACAGGGCTAGTGATGGAAAGTATGAGTACACATAGAAAGTTGATTTACTTGAATCCCGGTGATGTTTACGCGACATCGAAAGATTACATCATAAAAACAGTGTTAGGTTCTTGTATTGCCGTTGTAGTGTACGACCCCATTCTGAAAGTGGGAGGTATGAATCATATCGTGTTAAGTGAAAGCAAATTAGATACTCAGCATGATGCTAAATATGCTTTATTCGCGATGGAGAAGCTTGAAATGAAAATGAAAAGTTTAAAATCGAGCTACAGAGATTGGGTGTGTTTTATTATAGGCGGAGCCAATCAGTTTGAAAATATGAAGAATACAATTGGTCTTTCCAACGCTGAAATAGCAAGAAACTGGCTTCAAAAAAAGCAAGCAAAAATTCGCTATCAAGATATTGGCGGCGCAAACGGAAGAGTGGTTTTGTTTGAAGCAATGAATGGGAAAATTGTGGTAAACCCCATCAGAAATCATCATAAAAAAAGTAACAATGAATAGAGAATAAGGGAGAATGTATGGAAACGGGCACAGCAACTTTAGATATACTCAATATTCAGGCGATGGAAACACTCCTGCCCCAAATGGAAGCCTCATTATCGGAAAACGGTAAAATTGAGATTACATGTGAGTCGTTTGACGTGTATGGCTATCAATTACTTATATCGCTAAAAAAAGCAGCTCAGAATAACGGCGTTCACGTGAAGTTGAATACTTCCGGCCAGGTTAAAGAACAATTGAAATTTTTAGGAATCGAATTCTGAGGGAACTATGAATCCGCTAAAAAACCAACTCCAAAATTTTTTAGAAGAAGCCTTAGAAATTGTAGAAGTCATTGAAAAGGAAATTCTTCAACTCGAAGTAAACAGTAACAACGAATCGGTGCTGCACAGTTTATTCAGAAATATGCATACGCTAAAAGGAAGTGGCGGAATGTTTGGTTTTACTTCTATTTCTGAATACGCTCACATGTTTGAAAACATCTACGACTCACTAAGAAATAAACAGTTGGAATTGGATGAATCAATAATAGCAGTGAGTTTAGAATCGGTAGATCATTTCAGAGCCTTATTAAAAGACCCTCAACTCAAAAACAAGAAAACTCAAACCAAACACGATGGAATGAAATCCAAACTTTCAAGTTGGGTAGAGTTGCGTGAGACTTCAATTAAGCCGACGATTCAGCAGGTTGAAACTAAGCCTGTACATACTTGGCATATTCATTTTAAACCGGTTCTGTCCCAATCCGGTATGGATTTAGACCCGATAAGTGTGCTTGAAGAATTAAAGAGTTTGGGAACGTGTGTAATTGTACCAAACTCAGCTTTAGTAGAACCTTATAATGAGTTCTTTCAGTATGAAAAACTAGACATAGCTTGGGATATCATCCTATCAACCCGTGCAACTATGGATGAGCTGCAAAGTGTGTTTTTGTTTTTCGGAGAAGAGTCGCTGATAGAAATAAATGCTGTTGGTGACGGCGATTATCTGGCAGATGTGTATTTCAGCAAGTTTGTACAATCGAAAGCGGAATTATTAATGGGTGTTTCTGCTTATGAACTGATGGAAATGGCTAATTCTATTCAACTAAAAAAAGCAACTTCTAGAGCCGCCAAAACAGAAACAGAACGAAATAGGGAAGCGCCGGCTAAAACTATTGTCTCAAAAAGCGATGCTTCTAATTCAATTCGAGTAGAAACACAAAAAGTAGATTTATTACTCAGTTTAGTAAGCGAATTGGTTACCGCTCAGGCAAGACTTTCACTATATAGCGAAGTATTGGATAATCCTGAAATAGTAGAAGTAGCTGAGGACATCGAAAAAATTACACGAAGATTGAGAGAAAATGCTTTCTCAATAAGTATGGTGCCGATTTCAACGATGGAAACACGTTATAAACGATTAATTCGAGATTTGGCAACAAAAGAAGAAAAGCTGATTTCTTTCCGCACCGAAGGCTTGGATACAGAAATTGACAAATCCTTAATTGAGCAGATAAGCCCGGCATTATTGCACGTGTTCAGAAATTCGGTTGATCATGGAATTGAGACTCCGGAAAAGAGAAAAGAACAAGGAAAACCTGAATCCGGTGAGATTGTTTTTAGAGCATATTACTCCGGTTCGCATGTAGTAATGGAAATTAGTGATGACGGAAACGGCTTAAATCTGGAAAAAATAAAAGCAAAAGCGATTAAGAAGGGTTTGATTAAAACAGAACAAAAAGTAAGTGAAGCCGAGTTAATGGATTTGCTTTTTCATCCCGGTTTTTCAACAGCAGATAAAGTGACGGACGTTTCCGGCAGAGGAGTCGGAATGGACGTAGTGCGCACCACGTTTAATAAGATTCGCGGTGAAGTTTTTATCGAATCCAAAAAAGGATTCGGCACCAAAATCATCATGCACTTGCCGCTTACCTTATCCATTTTGGACGGTTTATTAGTAAGTGTTGGCTCTCAGAAATTCATAATACCCTTGCAATTTCTTGACAAATGTTTTGAAGTAACCAATTTCAAAAAGAAAGATGCCAACGACGATATTATTGTAATAGAGAATGAACAAATTCCTGTTATTGATTTACGCGAAATAGCAAGTATAGACGAAGAACGCCCGGTTATTTCTTCGTTGCCAATTGTAATGTACAACAATACTAAGGTTGGGTTTTTAGTAGATAAAATTATTGGTGAACACCAAGCCGTAATCAAATCCTTAGGTAAGATTTTTCAATCCGTTAAAGCCGTTTCAGGAGCATCCATTTTAGGTGATGGGGAAATAGCGTTGATTCTGGATGTGAACAAAATTATTAGTGACTACACAGCTAACCAGCAAACCATGGAGGTTTAACACATGAGTACCTCATCATTTAATGCCTATTTAACCTTTAAGCTGGATCGAGAGATTTTTGCCATACCGGTTGAGCAGGTAATTGAAATCATAGAAGTATCGCAAATCACAAAAATCCCCCAAACATCAGATTTTGTTTTAGGGATTACCAATTTGCGTGGCAATGTTTTACCCGTAATTGATACTCGGGTGAAATTCGGTATGGAACAGGTTCCGCAAACCATTGATTCTTGCATTATAGTGATTGCCGTTCACAATCAAAACGAGGAATCACACTTGGGGATTTTGGTCGATTCGGTTATGGAAGTGTCGGAGTTTGAAGCAAAGCATATAAAAGCCAAACCAACCATCGGCAGAAAATTTAACAATGAATACATCACAGGAATTGTTCAAAGCGAAGAGCAATTTGTGCTATTACTGAATGTGAATAAAGTTTTTGATAACGAGGAAATTATACAAATGAATGAGTTATCAGATAATGAAGGCGAAGTAAACGAATTAACAGAAGAACTAATAGAAAAGTGAGAACACAATGAAATTCAAGAATTTAAAACTAGGCAGTAAACTTGGAGTGGGATTCGGAACCATCATTTTATTAGCCGTTATACTTGGCTTAGTTGCCGTGTATAATCTCCAAGTAATCGGAACTGAAACAGAAGAATTAACGGAAGAGTTTTTACCTCAGATTGAAGTTACATCCAAAATTGAACGAAGTGTAAAAGATATCATGTATGATATGCGCGGGTATGCTTACTCAGAAAACAAAGATATGTATGATGAGGTAACCAATCAGTTTAGTGTGTTGGAATCTACCGTTGAGGATGCTGAAATTTTGGCAAAAAACAGTCCCAATTTAATTGCACTAAAAGAAAAGCTGACACAAACCAAAGAAAATATTCGCGAATACCAAAAGTTTGCACGACAAACAGAAAAAGTAGTAACACAAATTATCGTCCACAGAAAAGAATTGGATGAGAACGGAACTGCTTTCGTAAATAATATTGTGAAATACACCGACTCTCAGGATAAAGTTTTAACAGCCGAATTAAATAAAGCTGTTATTGATAAAGGTGCTGTAAAAAACATTCTTGGTGTTTTGGAATTGGTAGAGGAAATAAACAGAATGGCTACAAGTGCTCGAATCAATGCAAACAAAGCTAATATTCAAAAAGATGCAAAATTGCTTGAATCGGTTGCCGCAACTATTAATGATATGTTTCCCATTGTACGCGAATTGACTAAAATGACCAATTCCGATTCACAATTGGAACTGTTAAATAAGGTTTCTGAATCAACAAAAAACTATTTAAGCGCTGTTGAAACATTGAAAGATCAGTTTAACGAGTTGGAAACCCTTAAGACTGAGCGCGAAGACCACGGAAATATTGTTTTGGCGGATGCCGAGTCAATTAATCTGAGAGGTATTACAGAAACTATTAAAATCGGAAACGACAATTTAGCATCTGTCAACTTCTCAACAACCATTATGCTGGTAGGGTTGGTTTTTGTTCTTTTGTTAGGAATCATGTTTGGTGTAATTATTACCAAAGCGATTACCGGCCCAATCTTAAAAGGTGTTGATTTCGCAAAAACTATCTCAAATGGTGATTTAACAGCTAATGTTGATATTGAACAAGATGACGAAATCGGTTTATTAGCCGATGCATTAAGAACAATGAAAGACCGTTTAACGGACATTATCAGCAATATAAAGAGTGGATCAAACGGAATTGCATCTGCTTCACAACAGCTTTCTTCATCTGCACAACAGATGTCTCAGGGTTCAACCGAACAGGCAGCATCTGCCGAAGAGGTATCTTCTGCAATGGAAGAAATGGTGGCTAACATTCAACAAAACACCGATAATGCTCAACAAACTGAAAAAATCGCTCTCAAGGCAAGTGAAGATGTATTGAGCGGAAGCAAAGCAGTTGATGAAACCGTTCGTTCCATGAAATCAATTGCAGAAAAAGTTAGTGTAATTGGTGAAATCGCACGCCAAACCAACCTCTTGGCTCTTAACGCAGCCGTTGAAGCAGCCAGAGCCGGTGAACACGGAAAAGGATTTGCCGTGGTTGCTGCTGAGGTAAGAAAATTGGCTGAAAGAAGTCAATCTGCTGCAACAGAAATTAACGAACTATCAAAACGCAGTGTTGATGTTGCCGACCAAAGCGGTAAAATTCTTATCAATATTGTTCCTGATATTCAAAAAACATCAGACCTTGTACAAGAAATCAGCGCTTCTAGTATAGAACAAAATACTGGTGCAGATCAGGTAAATACCGCTATTCAACAACTGAATTCGGTAATTCAACAGAATGCATCAGTAAGTGAAGAAATCGCGTCCAGCGCTGAAGAGTTGTCTTCACAAGCAGATCAATTACGCGATATCATCAGTTTCTTCCGAGTTGACGGTAAGCACGCCGGTTTCAATGGCAATCTTGCCAACGGTAATGGAAGCGGTAAACATATTGACCAATCCCATAAAATCGTAACGAAAAAAGTGGCTCATATTGCCAGTAAATCAGCTGGTTTACACGGCGGAAAAAAAGGTAAAGCAACCGAAAACGGATACGTATTGGACTTAAGTTCGAACGATTCGATTGACGCTGAATACGAAAAATACTCCTGATAACCTGAACACCAAAAGGAGACTTTTTATGACCCCACCACACAAGTAAAAAAGTCTCTGATAAAATCCAGCCTCATTCTAGGGTGAGGCTGGTTCTTTTTCAGAGATAAGAAGTATGACTGAAATGTCAGGTGAATGAATGTTTATAGATTCAAATTTGATTGTATAAACAGGTTATAAAAACGAAAAAACGTTATAAATAAAAGGAAACAAGCTGGTCTGGTAAACCGGCGGAACCCTTTAAACCCGCAATGTTTGTGGAATAAATGAAAGATGCTATGTAAAAGGTGGGTTTAGCATCAGGTTTATCCATAAAAGAGAGGTTGGTTATGAAAAAAATCATCATGCTCTTTGTTTTCATCTTGGCTAGCGGTTATTCAACCGGATTAGCTCAAGTAATGACAGAACCTGCATCAGGCATTGAAAGAAATGGACTTCAAGTCGATGTCGGAACATTTAGACAGAATATTGAAAACAGTGAAAATCACTATCAATATGCAGGCTATTTGTTCATGTATGGTTTAACTGATAACGTAGAATTACGGCTCGAAGGCGATTTGAATTCTGAAGGTAATTACAATCAGTCGAGTAATGTTCAATTAAGTCCGCTGCAATTCGGAATACGCTATAAACTATTAGATGATAATAGCCACGGAATTCAAGTATCGGCTATTTCACATGTATATAGTACTCGATTTTCGAACAGTTCGATGGAAAATAAAATGGGAACGGTTACACGTATCTCCACTTTTATTCCGATAACATCCAAATTGGGATTAGGAAATAACGTTGGATTTGAAGCAGAAGAGCAAGGCGAAACCATGTGGTTTTATACCGGTGCTTTACTCTACAACCAAAGTGAAAAACTCAGTTATTATGTTGAAGTCTATGGCAACGATATTTTATGTATTGATAATTGCCACAGTTTAGATGTAGGAGTTGCATACGCGTTAACGGATGCTCTTTCTATTGATACATCTTTCGGTTTTGATTTCATTTACCAAAACCGTTCGTCATTATTCTCCGTGGTATTTTCTTATGCGATTCAATAAATACAGGGGAATAAATCATACATAAAATCCGATTAGAATCCGGCAGAATCAGAATCAAACAGACAAAAGACAACATTTGAGAATGGCTCTGCCGGTATCTGTTAGATAAATAAACAACACTTTTGAAAGGGTGTTGAAACACAAACAAAAAGAAAGCTTGGTTTGCGGGTTAGTTATGAAAATATTGAATAAAGTTAAGGTTCTGATTGTTGATGATTCCGCGGTTGTGCGCCAGGTTATGACCAATGTGTTAAATGCAGATCCGGAAATAGAAGTAATGGCAACAGCATCAGACCCCTATATTGCCGCAAGTAAGATAGCCGTTGAAATACCGGATGTTATTCTGCTCGATATCGAAATGCCAAGAATGGATGGTTTGTCTTTTCTGCAAAAGTTAATGACACAAAAACCAATTCCGGTTATCGTTTTTTCCTCACTTTCTGAAAAAGGTTCACAGATTGCCATACGTGCATTGGAGCTGGGAGCCGTTGATGTTATTTTAAAACCGGGCTCCGGAAACCGTTCCTTAATGAACCCTGACGTGGTAAAAGCCATTCAGGAAGGTGTAAAAATTGCTGCAAAAGTGTTTGTGAAAAAGCGTTCAGGAAAAATACAGGCGCATACAAACGGGCGCGTTGCTCCGAAACTCAGTGCCGATGCTGTTTTGGGACAGGTTTCGAATAAGAGCATGATAAAAACCACAGAAAAAGTAATTGCAATCGGAGCTTCAACAGGCGGAACAGAGGCCATTCGCCAAGTTTTAGAACCATTAAGCCATGACGTTTCCGGTATTGTAATTGTGCAGCACATGCCGGAGTTGTTCACCAAATCATTCGCCGATCGCCTAAATGAAATTTGTTCTATTACAGTGCAGGAAGCCAAAGACGGTGATTCGGTGATTAGGGGTAGAGCATTAATAGCACCGGGAAACAAACACATGATTTTAAAACGAACCGGTGCCCGTTATTACGTTGAAGTTAGAGACGGTGATTTAGTAAATCGGCACAGACCGGCAGTTGATGTTTTATTCCGTTCGGTTGCCATGTATGCCGGATCCAATGCAGTCGGAATTTTAATGACAGGAATGGGTGATGACGGAGCAAAAGGTTTGCTCGAAATGAGGCAAGCAGGTGCTTTAACTATTGCTCAAGATGAAAAAACATCCGTTGTTTTTGGGATGCCTAATGAAGCCATAAAAATAGGAGCGGCAATTCAGGTGCAGCCTCTTTATGCATTAAGCAAAATTATCGCATCAAACTAAAGTGGAGGTTATAAACTAAATCTAAATAATAGTTTGTAAGGAACAATCGTTGCTATTGTGTATTTATTAAGATAAAATACGATTTAATCGGTAAAAGTGAGAGGTTCCAAAATATGAGGTTTGTATATATAGGTATCTGGGTGCTTCTGGCTCTGATACCAACAATCTGGATGAGTGATTATATCCTCACCCCGATTATGGATAGACCTTATCACCCCGATTATGAATGGTTTAAACCATCGGGATTGATTGGGCATGGATTGGGGATTATCGGGAGTTTGAACATGATTTTCGGGGTTTCAATCTATTACTTAAGAAAAAGATTAAAACTATTGCAACATGTAGGAAGACTAAGCACATGGCTTAGAATTCACATTTTTTTATGTACGCTTGGTCCGTTTTATGTATTGCTACACACAACATTAATCGTAAATGGAATAGTCTCAATTTCATTTTGGAGCATGGTAATTGTGGTATTGAGCGGATTTTTCGGGCGTTTTTTATACAACCGCATACCCAAATCAGATAACGGAATTTTTCTTTCTACCTCAACTATTCAACAAAAAATTTCCCAGCTGGAAACAAAAATTATCGGGCATACAAACGAATCTGTATTGAAGGAAATTAAGTTACCGCAGTTTGAATTGTTACTTGAAGCACTATTGTTTTCTTTGCGAATTAAGACAGTAAAAAAGCAAATCATCGCAAATGTTTGTCAGGCTTGCGGCGATGAAATTCTTCAGAACAAAGAAATCAATCTTAGGGGTTTGATTGATGATTTTTTGCAAGCTCAATTTACGTTGAGTGTTAGAAAACCATTTCAAAGCTACTTCAATTACTGGCATGTCTTTCATTTGCCCTTAGCGGGACTCATGTTTCTGATTATGTTCGTACATATCGTAATTGCCGTTTTGTTTGGTTACACCTGGATTTTATAAAGGAAGTTTCTATGTTTACCCGCACTGTAAAACTCGCCATCGCTTCAGTCACTATTCTGATAGTTGTTGTTCTGATTAAAATGTATTCAGAAGCAAAAGAAGAACCTCGAAATGTAGGTATTTCACCTAAAAAAGAAGTGGCATCTCCCGCCCAATTACCCAATGCCGGAAATGTTAGCGGAAGTTTTCAAAAACAGGTCTTGGATTTAGAAACCTATTTGGCTGAGCATCCTCAGGACACGACACACTTAGTTTTATTAGCACATTTATATCAAGATGCACATCAACCGCAAAAAGCTTCTCCATTTTATAAACGATTATTGGCTATTCAAAAAAAGAATACCCAACACTGGCTCGATTACATTACAGTTTTAGGTGAAGAGCAGAAGTGGAACGAAGCTGAATCCGTTTGTCTGGAAATGTTAGGTTTATTTGATGATGAATCGGCTAAATACAACTTGGGCGCTATTTACGCGAATCAAGGTCGCTTTGCTGATGCCAAAAAAACATGGGAAGAGATACTAATAAGCGGAAAAGCAGATTCCCATGTAACTCACTTGGTAAGCGATGGTTTAAAACAATTGGCGCAAATGAAATGAGACGTTTAATTGGTGTAATCGTACTTTTTTGTTGGGCTGGAATTGCACATGCTCAACTGATTTCACCCGGAAAACTGATTAAAGGACATCAGTTTCTGGAAGGGGTTACGAATTGTACGAATTGTCATCAATTGGGAAAAAAGGGGATTTCGAATTCAAAATGTTTGGATTGCCACACTCCGGTTAAAGAAACGAATGAACTCAAACGAGGCTATCACGCACAAAAAGATGTACTCGATAAAAATTGTGCGAGCTGCCATAAAGAGCATTTTGGAGTAGATTTTGATATGATTCGATTTGATTCAACCGCTTTCGATCATAAAAAAACGGCTTTTGAATTAATTGGGAAACACTCTGATGTGTTTTGTGCGAGTTGCCACACGGGCAAATTACAGGAGAACAAAACCTTGGCTGTTTTTGGTGAGAAGTTTAATGTAAAGCATAGCGGTTATATGGGGTTGGGTTTGAATTGTGAATCGTGCCATACACCGGATAATCCCCACGAAAAACAGTTCGAAGAAGTACAATGTAAGAGTTGCCATACACCACTTGATTGGAAAAATCTGGACGCATTCAATCATCAGAAAACAAATTTTCCTTTATTGGGTGAGCACGTAAACGTGAAATGTGAGTCCTGCCATAAACCAATAGAATCCAATCCGAAAGTGATTCAATATAAAGGCTTGGCGTTTGAAAGTTGTGTTTCTTGCCATGAAGATGTACATAAAAAACGATTGGGTAATGATTGTCAATCTTGCCATAATGAAAAATCGTTTCACAATTTTATCAACTTTCCAGAGAAAACCTTTCCGCATGAAGAAACCGGATTCAAATTGCTCGGAAGCCATTCTAAAGCGGAATGTTCATCATGCCATAAAACTGACGTGAAAAGAGACAGGGTTTTGTATTCACTTTCTTATGTGGATTCAACTCGTAAGTACACGTATCCGCATCCTGCATCGGTTAACTGCACAAGTTGCCATCTTGATATACATAAAGGTCGCTTTAATTCAGAAACACAAACCTTGGCTTGTACAGAATGCCACACGGAAGAAGTTTGGAAACCGAGTTTGTTTGATGTGGATAATCACAACAAAAAAAGCGTGTTTAAGCTTACGGGCGCACATATTGCAACGCCATGTTTTCAGTGCCATTCAACGGGTTCAAATCTTCATGATTTCCCGAATTTTTCGATGAAGGATAAGTCGTGCTTTTCTTGCCATGAGAAAGTGAATCCGCATGGAAAAGAGTTTGAAGATGAAAACGGAAATATACTTTGTGAGACCTGCCATGGAACACAAAGCTGGAAACTGGCCGATTTTAATCATGATAAAACGGAATTTCCATTAACCGGAAAGCACGCTATAACTACATGTGAAAATTGCCATATACAAGACGTAAATGGTGAAAAGAGATTTTCAATAAAGGAATTTGAATGTGTTTCTTGTCACCAAAAAGACGACCCTCACGAAGGGCAGTTTAAACAGTCGAACATTGGAAAATCATGCGATGTTTGCCACGATAATCAACAATTTACAATTGCACTTTTTAACCATGATAAAACTAGATTTTCGTTGAAAGGGGCACATGAATCAGTTGCTTGTGCATCTTGCCACAAACAAGAGTTGAACATAAAAAGTGAGCCATTTACCCGTTTTGTTCCGGTTTCAATAGAATGTAAGGATTGCCATGGTGAATAAACGAGCTTTTATTGGGTTCATTTTTTGTCTGACTTGGGTTCTTTCGCTCCAAGCACAAACGGGGAAAACGTTTCAAAATCCGCATGGAAATCTTATTAAGGGTTTGGATTGTTCTGATTGTCACACGCAGCAAAGTTGGAAACCCATTAAAGACAGTTTAGCGTTTAACCATACTAAACAAACGTCATTTTCACTCATTGGTCGACATCAAAATACAAGTTGTACAAGTTGCCATGTAAGTTTACGTTTTGATGAACCCAAAATTAATAACGAAGATTGTGCAGCTTGCCACACCGATGTACATCATGGGAAATTGGGTGAGAATTGTGAGCAGTGCCATAATCAACATTCGTTTAATGATATTCAAGGTATTAAAATTCACGCTCGCACGAACTTTCCATTAACGGGTTCCCATGCTCAGATTCAATGTGTGAATTGCCATCAAAATCAAAAAATGGGCGCCTTTACAACTCTTGAGACAGATTGTTATTCCTGTCACAAAAAAGACTATGAACGAACAAGAACTAAAGCGCTGGACCATGTGAGTTTAGGGTATCCCACAGAATGTAAACAGTGCCATAATTCAATGGGTTGGGCGGGTGCAAAATTCGACCATGTAAGCACTTCCGGTTACCCTTTAATCGGTGCGCACGTTTCAATTCGTTGCCAGGATTGCCATGAAATTCCAAGTATGAATTTACATCATACACCAATTGGACCCAATGATTGTTACAGTTGCCATGCACAGGATTATCAGCACGAACACGGTGGAAGTAATTATCCGACTACCTGCTTGAGCTGCCATAATCAAACATCGTGGGATGGAGCTTCTTTTAACCATACAAGCGCCTCAGGCGGGTTTGAATTAATTGGCGCACATAAATCAATAGATTGTTCGAGCTGCCATGTAATTCCTAGTTATCAGCCAAAATTTGCAGCGTCATCAAATAATGATTGTATTTCTTGCCACAATGCTGAATTCCAACGAGAACACGGTGGAAATTACCCTACTACTTGTTCTACTTGTCATAAACAAACAACTTGGGAGGGAGCAACGGTAAATCATACCGAGATTTCAGGAGGTTTTGAACTGGTAGGGGCTCACACTTCTTTAGATTGTTCGAGCTGCCATGTAGTGCCGGGTTACCAAAACAAATTTACTGCAACTACTCAAACAGACTGTATCTCTTGCCATAATGCTGACTATCAGAGAGAGCACACTTCAACAGGGTTTTCAACCACATGTACCGATTGCCATAAGGTTGATACATGGTCTGGAGCAAAGTTTACGGCGCATGACTCCAAACACTTCCCGATTTATTCAGGTAAACACAGGAATGTTTGGGGTACGAATTGCCAGACTTGCCACACCAATACATCAGATTACTCCATTTTCTTTTGCACAAATTGCCATGAGCACAATAAATCATCGATGGATAGCGAACACCGAGGAATTCGCAATTACCAATATTTGAGCTCGGCTTGTTATTCTTGCCACCCGAGAGGTACAGATTGAAAAAGCAATGGTTTTACATACTCATTGTTTTTTCGTTTATGTGTGTGATGACTACTCAGGCACAAGAAACGTCCGTAGTGGCTGTAGACCCCGTGCAATTACATGCGAAAGTTATTTATTTGAGTAAAAATCAATTGTATATAAATATCGGTTTTGAGTTGGGTATTCAAACCCAAGATACAGTTTGGATTAGTACACAAACTCAAGAGCAAGTTCCTTACAAGGTGGTACAGTCTTCAAGCAACAGCAGTTTGGTGCAACCATTGGATAAGCTGTTACTTGTAACCATTGGAAATGAATTGATAATTACCTTTTCACCAAATCAAAAAGAAGAAAAACAAATTGCTGAAACGGTAAATCGGGAGTCCATTTTAGGGATTTCAGAAGGCAGAAAAACGGCAAGTCGTGAAGCTGTAATTAGCGGTAGATATGTGTTTGGATTAAACACAGTCGCTAGCCGAACGCTTTGGAATGAACACATTAAAGAAGCGTTTTACCGGGTCTCCGTTGAGCCGCAAGTCGGCTATTCCTTACGAGCAACAAACTTAGCCGGCGGATTTGACTTCAATCTAAATACACGAATGGATTATCGATATTACTCGAAAAACACCATTGAGCTGCCTTTGCAATTACGTGTGTATGATTTCTCCATTCAAAAGAAGTTCAAAAAGCTTCCTGTGCAAATAGAAGCCGGACGTTTTTCTAATGATTTTAACATATTTGGTGGTTATTGGGACGGTTTGTTAATCAATATTGGAAACCAACATGTTGGT
>SBGQ01000178.1 GCA_006226965.1 bacterium
AAATATAATAAAAAGAGTCTTATATCTTAAAATGTTTTTGTTGTGTTACTTGTATTTTTTTTCGTACTTGTGGCATGGATTTTTTTTACACCCCACATCTACTGGACCCAAAAACCTCAGGAATTATAGATTCGATGTATCATATTCAGGGAGATTATGTACAGTTCCAGCGTTCAATCCTGCCCGACGGTAAAGTGGATGTACTCATTTGTTTGAATTCGATAAAGCCGGATCATCAAAAAGATAAAATCCTTAAGCCGGGAGCTTATGTTCAGGCAAATCGTAGTGAAGCATTTGAGTTTAATATTTTAGGTGAAATAGAACTTATTGGCGTGCGTTTTTATCCGCATACTTTTTTTCGTGTATTTGCCGTACCACCTGCTGAAATTCAACTCGGAATTCAAGATTTGAATTCGTTTTTCTCTTTTTCTGTTGATGATTTTATTTCTCAATTGAGTGATTTCTCTACTATTCATCAAAAACTCACATATGTTGAGAATTGGATTTTGTCTGTGGCAAAAGGAAATCCGCTTTATTTCGCTTTTGAACATGAACTAGCTCATCAACTTACACAAACAAGCTCTAGAACTACTCTGGATGCGATATGTGCCGATCAATCCAGTTACAAACGCATCCAACGGTATTTCGGGAATGTAGTCGGCACTTCTCCAAAGCAATACCAACGTTTATTACGCCTAGATGCCCTTCACCAATATTTATTATCTGCTAATCCGAATACTATTCGCTGGCTGGATGTAGTGTATGAATTGGGTTTTTACGACCAATCTCATTTGAGTAAAGAAACGAAATCATTAATGGATTTAACTCCAACTCAGTTTTTAGATTCCGTGAAGAACTTTGTGTAATCATTCTTGTCCGATTTTTACAAGAGATTGATTTCACTCACCCGTAAGTTAGCTTTCAGATTAACAAAACCCCGATTATGAAAGCATTTTTAATTTTCTTGTTCTTGATTTCCCTTTTTATCGAGAGTTCAGCACAACAACAAACTATTTCAGGAACAGTTAAAGACGCTCTTTCTTTGGAAGGTCTGCCCGGAGCAAACGTTTCTTTACAACCCGGAAATTACGGAGCGGCAACTGACTTAGACGGTAATTTCAAACTCACAAACATTCCTTACGGACGCTATACCGTAACCGTCAGTTTTGTCGGGTTTCAATCTAAAGTTTTACAAGCTGTTGAAGTTAATTCTGCCAAACAAGTGATCTTAGAATTTCTGCTCGAAGAAGAAGTCTATACTTCGGAAGGCATAACCATAACAGCGCAACCCAACCGCGCTGAAGTACAAAATTTATTCACGCAAGTGAGTGCAATTTCGTTTTCTGTTGAAGAAACCCGACGTTTTGCAGGAGCAATGGACGATCCTCTGCGTGCTGCGGCAGTTTTCCCGGGTGTTGTTCAAAGTGGTGATGTAAACTCAAACGGAATCGTTGTTCGGGGAAATTCTCCCAAAGGGTTGCAATGGCGCTTAAACGGTGTACGTATTCCCAACCCGAATCACTTTGGAAATGTAGGGCGTTCTGATGGCGGTGTAACTTTGTTTTCAACGCAATTATTGGCTAATTCTGACTTCCTCACTTCGGCTTTTCCTGCTGAATACGGAAATGCAAGCAGCGGTATTTTCGATATTCGCTACCGAAAAGGAAACGCTAATCAACGTGAGCACACCGTTCAGGTTGGCATTAACGGTATTGACTTGGCAACCGAGGGTCCGCTCGGTTCCGGAGGTTCATCATCCTATCTGATTAACTACCGATATTCCATTTTTGGCTTTTTGCAATACATAGAACCCGATATGAAAGGAAAAGTACCGCAATATCAGGATGTGAATTTTCAGTTTGATTGGCAAACTGAGAAATGGGGAAATTTCACGTTTTTCGGTGTAGGCGGTATGGATGAATCCTCAGCAAAACCGGAGCCGGATGGTGATTTCACCCTAGAGGAACGCATGGATCAACGCTTAGATAACAATGTTGGCGTTTTAGGTTTACAACACAGTTACAGTTTATCAAAACGTGCTGCATTACAAACAACCTTAAGTTTTGTAGGCAGACAAGTTGATTTTCGTGATGGAATGCGCGACTCAGTTTTTACCTATCAACCCTTGAGTAATGTGAGTCAGTTAAATTACACTTGGGCAATAGAACAATCCGTAACTCAAAAACTGTTTGAACATGGTTTGATGCAAATCGGTTACCGCGCTGCTTTAGACGGTTTCGAAACAACCATAAGCGAAACTTTAACACAGCAAAACGGCTTGGAATCCATAGCCGATGACAACGGAACTACTCAAAATCTTGAAACGTATATCCAAACCAAATGGAATCTGAGTCCGCAATTGAGCATAAATACGGGCATTCATTCTATGTATTATCGTTTAACAGATTCGTTTACTTTAGAACCAAGAATCTCTGCTAAGTATCTGTTCACAAACGGAAACTCATTTGCTTTGGCCTACGGTAACCACGCTCAGTTAGAAGATATTTCTGTCTATTCGATGAATCTTAACGGCGCTTCAAACTCCGATTTAAAACCCGGACGAGCTCATCATTTTTCAAGTACTTACAGTTTTGGTTTAAGTGATAATCTTCATGCGCAGGTAGATGCGTATTATCAGTATTTATATGACATTCCGATTGTTTTTGGGTCTTATAAATCTCTTATTAATCATGCTGGCGGAGTTGTAACCGATTCGTATATCAACAACGGGAAAACCTACTCTTATGGTCTTGAATTGATGATTGAGCACTTTTTCAAAACCGATTATTACTATTTGACAACGGTTTCCTGGAATAACAGTCGTTACCGTGACGGCAGCGATATTTGGAGAACGAGTCGCTATTCTTCAGGACTTACGTTAACCGCATTAGGAGGAAAAGAATGGCGTTTCACAGAAAATAACAGTCTTAGTTTGAACATTCGCGCTACGCATACTTTAGGCGAATATTACATTCCTGTCGATGTGAGTGCTTCGAAACAAGCCGGTGTAGAGGTGATGAATGCGAATACTGTTTATCAAGAGCGTCTGCCAAACTTTATTTATGTGGATTTTTCTCTCGGATATAAATCGAACTATGCGAAATCTTCCGGCGAATGGAGCATTCAAATTAAAAATATGCTCAATCAGCGTCCGATAATTGGTTATTCGTACAACTCGGTAACCGAAACTGTTGAAGAAATGAAACCGCTTGGAATTATTCCGATTCTGGCTTACCGCTATAATTTTTAAAAAGGTATATGGTGTAAGGTGTAAGGTGTAAGGAGTATGGAGTATGGGGTATGGAGTATTCAGGTTCTAAATCAACAATCAGCCATCAGCCATTTCTAAAATCCGACGCCCGCAATCCAACTTCCTAAATTTGCCTATCTTTGGCGCATGAAAAACTTGTCTATTGAACTCTGTACGCCCGAATTCTGGAACGATTACGAATTGCTCGACTGCGGTAATTTTGAAAAATTAGAACGTTTTGGAAGTTTTATTTTCCGCAGACCTGAACCTCAAGCCGTTTGGGATAAAGCATGGACAGAGCAAGAATGGCAAAAACAAGCTCATGCACGTTTTGAAGGAGATTCTCCGACTACGGGAAAATGGATTAAATACAAGCCGGTTCCTGATCGTTGGGAAATTCGTTATCACTCCAAATTATTGGATTTCAAAATGCGCTTGGCAACTACCGCTTTTAAGCATGTCGGTTTGTTTCCGGAGCAAGCTACCAACTGGGAGTTCATTGCAGATTCCATCAAAAAGATTAAAGGGGAAGAACCAAAAGTTCTGAACTTGTTTGCCTACACTGGCGGAGCAAGCATTGCCGCACGAAATGCAGGAGCATTTACAACCCACGTTGATTCCATCAAACAAGTAGTAACATGGGCAAACGAAAACGCAGAACTAAACAATTTCGACAAAATTCGCTGGATGGTTGAAGACGCCGTAAAATTCGTGAAACGTGAAATCCGCAGAGGAAATACGTATCACGGTATTATTCTCGACCCGCCGGCATACGGACACGGCCCAAAAGGTGAGAAATGGAAATTAGAAGATCATATTCTTGAAATGATGAAAGATGTAACTCAACTTCTCGACCCAAAACAGCATTTTCTTGTCCTAAACACGTATTCTCTTGGCTTTTCATCCTTGATTGTGAAAAACTTACTCGATCAGACGATGCACAAAGATGCCAAAAAAATGATTGGAGAAGTGGTTTTGCAGGCAAAATCAGGTGTAATTTTACCTCTTGGTGTGGTTGGTAGAGTTTCTAAAAATTTATAAACCCGCTAAAACCTCTTTTTCTATCATTTCCAATTCTTCAAACGATTTTGCTTTAATAACAACCGTTACGTGATTGTGAGAAACCTGTCTCCACACAATCGATTGATGTTGGATTCGGGATGAACATAAAGGGGGATTTTCCGTTGGGATGCGTACTACTCTCGCCTGATTAGTTTCCGGCTTGGGGCATTGATAGGCTGATTCCTGTGGTTGCGCCATTTCCATTTTTGCCCATTCACGCCATAAGTTTAATCCATTTGCCGCCTCAACCAACTCGGCGATGTAATGGCCGCTCACTTTTCCTGACGATTGTATGAAATAGAATTTCCCATCCTGCGCTGAATGAATAAATTCGTTACTGGAAACACCGTATTTCAAACCCATCGAATCGATAATTTGCTTATTCAACTTAAGTAAATCTTTTTCGATTTTGCTTCCTTTTTTGATGGTTGATAACGACATCATTCCGCCGTTTTGAACAATATCCATCACCGGACGACTGTACTTATGTACCCCTGCAAATTGCACTTCATGGTCGTACACAATCGAATCAACCTGATAGATTTCCCCGGGAATAAAACGCTCAATCAAATATAAAGATTGGTCATCTCCCAAGTCTAAAATACTGTCCCACAACTCTTTCTGGTTGCTCATCTTTTTGTATTTATCGGATGCATCTTTGAAACGAGGTTTTAAAATCCAAGGTGGAGTTACAATAGATGTGAACGCTTTTATTCGTTCGTAATTCAACACATGAACATATTCAGGAACTAAAATATCGTCTTCTTCAGCTTTATCCCGCATGGCTAATTTATCGCGGAAATAACGCATTCTGGTTTCGCCCATTCCTGAAACTCGCAAATGCTCACGCAATGCCGATGCTTTTTCTACATCATAATCATCTAAAGGAACAATTTTATCGAAATGAACTGAACGCGCAAGGTAACTCACGCCTTTAATAAGATTCGGAATATTCCAAGTATCTTCACGTTCATCCACAAAGAAAATATCAGCTAAAAACTCTCTTGGCCATGGTTTTTCGCGATTTGCCACATCGGTTATTAAATAAATAGTACAACCTAAGTGATGTGCTTCCTGTAAAAAATCCAAGCCTTTAAAATGGCTGGCAATACAAAGTAAAGTGAGTGGACGATACGTTGGGGTCACGCGATAACAATTGAGTTCAATTTGCGCTGAATATACAATCAATCCGAGTGATTTCAGGGATTATTTTAATTTTTGAGTTGTAAATCAGGTATTTTTGAGCTGCATTAATTCAACCTGATTATGGAAATTACGATTACAACCCCGGCCCTTCTTTTCCCTGCCATTTCACTACTCTTACTTGCCTACACAAACCGGTTTTTAACTATTTCTAATTTGATTCGCACGCTCCACGCTAAATACAAAACCGATCCGGCGGAGCAATATCTCAATCAAATCAAAAACCTCCGCATTCGTGTTCATTTGATTAAAAACATGCAGCTTTTAGGAATTTCATCACTTTTACTGAGTGTAATTTGTATGCTTTCTTTGTTTATGGGATGGATTATTGCCGGAAAATGGTTGCTTGCAATCAGTCTGACTTTACTTGCTGTTTCTTTAGGATTTACGATTCGTGAAGTTCAGATTTCCGGACATGCTTTGGAAATTCAGTTAAGCGATATGGACCAGTAGATGTCGGATGTCGGATTTTAGAAATGGCTGATGGCTGATTGTTGATGGTTGATTTAAAACCTCCATACTCCATACTCCATACTCCATACTCCTTAAACCTTAAACCATTCTCCTTACTATCTCTATTTTCCGCGCCTTTTCTTCTCTCTCACCAAATAATTGATATACAT
This sequence comes from bacterium, assembly GCA_006226965.1. Lineage (GTDB taxonomy): Bacteria > Bacteroidota > Rhodothermia > Balneolales > M1805 > M1805. The sequence goes on from SBGQ01000178.1 coordinate 6,139, forward strand.
AAACTCAATCGCCAAAGACTCATACCCTTTCCAACGGTGAATCAATTGTTGAAAATCCTGCTCTGAAATTTCATCTGGATTTGCGCCATAACTCAAAGAAATCCATCGTCTGAGCGCCTTTTCCATGCCTTTATCTTTATTAGACGGAAATACACAATCCGTTCTTGAACGAAAAATCATAATATCCTGCGCTGAGGTCGGGCCGATACCGCGCACTTTCGTAATGGTATCATAAAACACTTGCGGTTCACAGTTTTCCAACTCATCCAAATTCATAGTTCCGGAAACTATATCCTGCGCAAAACCAACTACATATTCGCCTTTTCGAAGTGATAAACCGTACTTTTTCATATTCATGGGGTCACCGCTCATCAATTGTTGCGGAGTCGGCCAACTGGCGATTAATCCGTCTTCGTGCGGAATCATGGTTCCGTATCCGGAGCGAACTCCGTACACCATTTTTTTAGCTGTAGGTTTATGCGAAATCTGAGTTTGTATAATTCTGTTGATGGTATCCTCAAAAATAGTGGCACGTGTCATGCGTTTAAAACCGTAAAAATCGAGCATCAAGGAACCTAAAACCGGATCGTCTTGCGCCTGCTCCATCAAGGGTTTTAAATCAATTTGTGTTCCCAATATTCTGGCAAGCTGCTTATTCGCTTCATCGATTTCGTTTTTCGATACATCTGAAGTCGTCCGAATATCAAACACCGGATTTTCGGGATCACCGTTAAACATCACAGTAAAAATAAAATCTTTGTCATTCACTCTAAGTGGTCTCGTAAACCCTTGATCAGCAATAGTTTCTATCTGATGTTCAAAATCGAAATAATCATCAGCATCCAAACAAAGGAAAAAATCGTGTGGTGCAATGGATTTTAATTGCCAGCGAGTTGACATACACTTGTATTTGGTGAACGGTTGCCGCTAAGTTTTCAAATTGGCAACTGAGTGTCAAGTTAAGATTGACGAACAGAGCAAAAACTTTGAATTATAAAAAACACTCACATTCGCCTTTTCCAAGGTAAAAAATGAACGATTGCTAAGCTTTTATACAAAATCTCAGCACGCATTTTCATAGAAAATTCAAAACTGAATTCACTAGAATCTTCTATCCCTGAATCGTCTTGAAAACGTAAATATTTAAAATAAATGTGCTTTATTCTAAATTAATCAGGCTTTTCCCGCCAAAGCTAAACCTTTTACGAACGCCTTTAATCCTGCTTCAATCGTGTCTGTAGAAACCGATTTTACCAAGAATTGCTTTTCTTTATGGGATAATCTTAAAGTCACTACAACCAATGAACTCGCTGCCGGACTCAACACTTCCACATTATGATCAACGACTTCGATAGGAATCAAGGTATCTGTAACCGATTTCACCGCAGTTATTACAGCGTGTAATGGACCAACGCCTTTAGCTTTTGCATCAATATGTTTGCCTTTAATTCCAAGACTAACAGTTGCATTAACCAAACCGTTTTTGCGCATACGAACATCGTAATCCAGTACCTGAATTAATTGGTCAGATTCCGGCTCCTCATCAAAAACCATCGATTGAAGCACTTCCAACTCTTTTTCGGTGAGGATTTTGCCGCGCTTATTGAATGAATCCACGTAATCATTAAAGATCTTCGCCTGTTCAGGTTCCAATTTCAAATTACCGAACGGACTTCCCTGCCATTTTCCCCAAGCACTTGCCTGAATATCCAAATAGCCGGAATTAATAAACTTGTGAATGGCTTTTAAATCATTCCCGATTACCGGTGAAGGCAAACTGTGTCGAACCACAACGCCTGTATCTTTCAAGCCGATTCCGGTTAGTACAAACAAACACTTAGCGGAACCAAATTCTTTACGATATTTCTTGAAGGCAGCCAAGCCTAAAGCACTTGCAGGCTCTGTAAAAATGCCTTCTTTTTGTGCCATTTCGGTCAAAGCTTCCAGAATTTCTTCTTCCGAAACGGTGAACGCCACACCGTTACTTTCGTTGATTCCACGCAACACTTTATAAAAATCTACCGGATCGGCAGCCGCAACTGCACCGGCAATAGTTTGCACACGTGTTTCAATAATCTTTTCTTTTTTGAAGATGCCCTTTACAACGGGAGAGCTTCCTTCGGGTTGAACAGCAACCATTTTCGGGAGTTTTTTAATCAAACCCTGATTAAAAGCTTCGCGATATCCTTTCCAGATGGCGCCAAAATTTGTACCGCATCCAACCGGCACAAAAACGTAATCAAAATCGTCGCCGCCTTGCTCAATCACTTCAAAACTCATGGATTTTTGTCCCTCTTCACGGAACACATAATCGCCGGCCAAATAGTAATTGCCTGATTCTGCAAACTTACGACACAATGCTTCACAGGTCGAGTAATCACCTTTTACTTTAATCACTTTGGCGTTGTACACCATTGCCTGAGCCAATTTACCTTCAGTAGTGTATTCGGGTACAAATACGTAACATTTTATACCAAAATAACTGGCGTATGCTGCAACCGAAGCCGCCATATTTCCGGTTGATGCCAAACAAATGGCATCAGCACCTAACTCACGGGCTTTTAACACTTCAATGTAAGAACCGCGATCTTTAAAACATCCGGTTGGATTTTGATATTCGCTCTTTACCCAAACATTTCCATCGTACTGCGCTGAAAGTTTATCGAGCCTTTTCAGTTCTGTTTTATTGGTACGAATCGGGTCTTCGGGGCGGGTTTTTAAAGGAACGAGAATCTGATGTGGATTTTCCGGTGAAATATGGTACTCAATCTCTAAAACACTTCCGCAAACCGTACAATATGTGGTTGTTTCTTTCTCTGAATTGATGTGTCCGTGTTGTACACATTTGAGCGTATAAAGCTCACTTTCGGTTGAAGTGCTGTTGTTCATCAGTCCGGAATCTCCATTCTCCTAAAAATTCATGCAAAGTTACACAAATTGATGGAATCACAAGGGGATTTACCAAGGTCATACTTAGTAAAAATTTATGACTTGCTCCTGATGCCTGAATGATTTATCGTTTAGAATCGTTTCTCTTTCAGCTTTGTGAATTCGCCTGTTTACCATGAAAATCAGATACTCATCATACATTCCATCACCCGACCATAACAAAACGCCCTTTCAAAAACTGAAAGATATTTTCGACCAATTATTATTGATTTCCGGCGGTGATGTTTCTCAGGCTTTAAAATGGTTGAATGAACTCGACAGACAATACAATCTAATTAAACCGGAAGATGAGTATTCCATGGCTCAGTTCATCGAAGATTTAAAAGAACAGGGCTTTATTGAGTTTGATGATGAGCAAAATCGTATGATTTTAACCGCAAAAACCGAAGTAAATCTGCGAAAAAATGCTTTCGAAGAAATTTTCAAAAACCTGAAAAAAGGCACAGTCGGAGAACATAAAACTGATTTCACAGGTCGCGGAATGGAGCGCCAACCGGAAACAAGAGCCTTTCAATTCGGGGATGACTTAACCCAACTCGATACCACGGCATCCGTTCTAAATGTGCTCAAACACTCGAATCTCGAAGCGTTCGACATGCAGGAAGACGACCTCATGATGCACGAAACCGACCATTATACCGGAGTGGCAACTGTTTTAATGATCGACCTCTCTCACTCCATGATTTTATACGGTGAAGACCGCATTACTCCGGCAAAAAAAGTGGCTTTAGCTTTAAGCGAACTCATCTTGAAAAACTTCGCAAAAGACAGTTTAGATATTATTGCTTTTGGTGATGACGCCTGGCAGGTTTCCATCAAAGATTTACCATATTTACAGGTCGGACCGTTTCATACAAATACCAAAGCCGGACTCGAAATGGCGAGAAATCTCTTATCGCGCAAAAAACATTCGAACAAACAGATTTTTATGATTACCGACGGAAAACCATCTGCCATGTTCGAATACGGAAAATTGTACAAAAACAGCTACGGACTCGACCGAAAAATCGTAAATAAAGTATTAGATGAAGCCGTAAAATGCCGACGTGAAAAGATTGAAATCACTACGTTTATGATTGCTCAAGATCCCTATTTGCAGAATTTTGTGCACGAACTTACCGAAGCAAATGGTGGAAAAGCGTACTTCACGGGCATTGACAATTTGGGTGGAGTTGTTTTTCAGGACTACATCAAAAACAGAAAAAAAAGGGTGTAAAAAAAACTTACACCCCAAACGTTTACTCTATGTCAGCGCCGTAAATTAATTCCAGAAATTCATCTTTAGAAACATCACCGAAATACTGTTTCACATCTACATTTTCCAGCGCGGCTTGCAATTCAGCTGGTTCGTAACGCACACCTTTTAAAAGCGTCTCAATCTCTGAAACAGGCGAAAATCCTAAAAAATCACCGAAAATTTTCACTTCTTCGATGTGACCTTTTTCTACATCTAAACGCAGATCAATCTCACCAATCGGGAAACGTTTTGTCCGTTGAATATTAAACTTTGGTGAACGTCCAAAATTCCAATCCCAATTTCCGTAACGCTCTTCGCGAAGTTTGTGCACCGCATCCCAATCTTCCTGTGTAGGATGATATATTTCAAAATGCTCCAATTCGCTGGTTAATCCTTCCAACAAAGCCGCTCTGAATTCCATAACCGACATCGGTTTTTCTAAAAATTCGGTGATATTTGCTACACGACTGCGAACTGATTTGTGCCCTTTTGACTGAATTTTGCTCATTTTCACATTTAAAGCATTGGCAACTTCGCCTAGTTCGCTATTAAACAGTAATGTTCCGTGGCTGAACATTCGTTTTATTGTTGAATACTGTGCGTTACCAGAAATCTTGCGTCCGTCAACCTGAATATCGTTGCGTCCGCTTAATTCAGCATTTACACCCATTTTTTGCAATACATGAATTACCGGAGCCGTGAATTTTTTGAAATTGTGCAGGCTGGCACTATCGTAATTTGTAATAAAACTGAAATTCAGATTTCCCAAATCGTGATACACGGCACCGCCGCCTGAAAGACGTCGAACCACGTGAATTTTATTTTTTTCTACATATTCGTGATTAATTTCTTCCAGTGTATTCTGATTTCGTCCGATTATAATCGAAGGTTCATTGATGTAAAACAGCAAATAATCGTGGCTGAAATCAAAATTTCTAAGCGCGTGTTCTTCTAAAGCAAGGTTTAGACTCGGGTCGTTAATCCCGTTGTTATCAATAAAAATCATGGTAAAACTGAATTTTTTTGGGCAATGAAGCCGCAATTTATCGAATCTCATTACCAATTGCTGATTGAAACATCGCTCTGAATGGAACGATTGTTTTTACTATCATCACTTGTATTGCTTTTAAGCCGATCCGGACTAAACTGGAATTCAGGTTTCTATACTTTAATGCGATTTTATTACTTATGAACGAGGTTAGGGATTCTAAGAATCTTGCTTTTACATGATTGACGTTTTTTAAAACCATTTCAAGTGCAGTCCGGAACTAGTTTTCTCACAATTAGGACTCACAGTGTTTAAAAGTCCTTTTAAAAAAACGTCCTGGCGAAGCGTATTTATTTCATCCAATCTCAATTACTTATATTCTGAAAAACAACCTCAGCGTTTTTCTATGAAATTCCTGTTTCTAAGCTATTTTCTTTTTCTGTTTCCAATTGCATCTAGAGCACAACTTTTACCCGGCTTTCAAGAGACAGGGATTTTTCATGAGCAACAATTAGTACTAGAAGATTCCACTTCAAAAACTCGAATTTTGATTAATGCACCATTTAGTGGATTTCAAGAACACAATCAAGTAATGCTTGTTTTGTATGCACTTCCGAATGGGAATTCGATTGAACAAACGAAGGGTAAAAAAACGAATCCGGGCGATGATTGGCATTTCGATATTCAACATATTGCCGCTCAAACTCGATTTATCCGTTCCGTACTTTCCGAAAAAACAGTGGTGGTTGCTTACTTAGAAAACACGTACAAAAGTTGGCCTCTTTGGAAACGGGAAACACCGGATTATCTGCGAAAAACCAATGAAATGGTAAAATATATCTCGCAACTTTTTGAAAACTGGAGCCCCGAAATAGTTTTAAACGGACACAGTGGCGGAGGTCGATTCTTATTTAACTATTTGGAATCAGTTGATGAAATACCTGAAATAGTAACACGTATTTCATTTCTGGATAGCGATTACGGATACGAAGATTCCACACATGGATCCAAACTGAACAACTGGCTTCATTCAGGAACTAACAAATTTCTCACTGTTTTGGCCTATAACGACAGTGTGGTTGTGTATAACGGCAAACCCTTGGTTTCTCCCACTGGAGGAACATGGTACCGAACCAAGTTGATGAAAAGCTATCTATCTCAATCGTTTAACTTTATTGAAGTGAATCAGGATAGTTTACTTTGGTACAAATCGGCTAATAACACCATCTCGTTTGTACTCAAAACCAATCCCGAAGGTAAAATCTATCATACCGTTCAAGTTGAACGAAATGGATTTATTCACAGCATTCTTGCAGGAACTGCCTACGAAGAAAAAGGCTACCGTTACTTTGGCGAACGAGCCTATTCAGAGTTTATGAGTGATAGTGTTGGTGTGCAAAAACGTTGATTTATCTTTGTATCTATAAATTCTAGATAATTTTAAAATTTCATTTGAACTAATTAGCATTCAAGCCCATGACCAAAGCAAACAACAAAACCTCAGCAAACACCCTTTCAGTTGATGAATTCTTACAGCAATTCTCATCAAGTCCGGAATTCGAAGATTTACTCGAAATTGACCGAATGATGCAGGAAGTTTCCGGACATCAGTCAAAAATGTGGGGAACGAGTATTGTCGGGTATGGTGAAATCGAACTCAAGTATGAAAGCGGACGCGAGTTAGATTGGTTTTATTTCGGGTTTTCTCCTCGAAAACAAAACATCAGTTTATATCTCACTTGCGATTTATCAACGATGAGTCACCATTTAGAAAAATTGGGGAAATACAAAAACGGGAAAGGGTGTTTATACATCAAAAAGCTCGCTGATGTTGATAAAGAAGTGCTGAAAGAAATGTGTAAGCAAGCAATGCTATCTAACAACAAACACTAATTTTCTGAATCAATAGTGTCAGCATAAAAAAAGGCAACCCTTTCAACGGTTGCCTTTTCGGTCTAACAAATGTTGTATTGTATGAACTTTATCGAGGTTAAATGAAGGGGCTTATTCTATTTCAATGAGTTTTGCAGTTTCAACTTTTTGTTCTGTTTTCGCTATTACGATACTTAGAACACCATGCTCATAATTGGCTCTTACACTTTCTCTGTTTGCTTTTTCAGGGAGAGTAAAGCTTCGTTTAAATGAGCTGTAGCTGAATTCACGACGCATATAACCTTCTTTTTCTTCTTTATTTTCAGCTTCTTTTTCAGAAGAAACGGTTAATACATCTTTATCGAGACTGATTTTAAAATCGTCTTTTTTTAATCCGGGCGCTGCTAATTCGACAATAAAATCGGTTTCTGTTTCTTTGATATTTACCGCCGGAATTTGACGAATGTTTAAAGAATCACTAAACAAATCTGACACAGGAGTGTCAAAAAAGTTATCAAAGAGTGAATCGAACGTTGGCATTAGGTCTCTTTTAAAACGAACAAGTGTCATACTATTTCTCCTTTTAGATTGATGTTTTAAATCATCTATGACAAGGCTCGTGCCAACAAAAAAGCCCGCTCATTTTGGCAGGCTAAAACATGATAAAACAACAGTTTGTCAGCTAAAAAATGCCATTATTACAAACCAATGGCAACCTGACAGGTTTTACTAGTAACGAGAGGTTTTTGAAAATCGGCTTAACAGGAATAACGTGAGAAAACCCGATACAATTGATAATACAAGTAGATATATCACTTTTGAATCAGGTCCGGTAGTTAGTACAGACTCTGAATTTGCCGTATTTACTAAAAATAATACGAGCATTGTAAAAATAATACCGGCATACATAAACCGTCTTCTAATCATCAACATTTACATTCTCACTTTCTAAAATCAATATTTTTGAGTATTGTATTTGAAAGTGCCACATTGGGTGTGGCACTTTCAAAAGGGTTTCAATCTCTTAATGAAATAGCCTTAGGGATATATCTCAGTACCTCCGTTCAAGAAAGTATTCTGAGTTGTGTTCAGACAGTAGCATCAAACTACGATATTGTATGAGTAAAATATTTACACTATCGTTTCAAAGACTGTCACTATCAATTCAATTTTATGAAGCTATTCTCATATTGGGATTTTTTTAAACATTCAGCTCTAGTCTTTTGCATTCAGCTTATAGCCAATAGTGCATACGCACAATTAAACTCCTATCGCCTAGGAAATCTTAACCCTCCAATCATTATTGAAAATTACGCGGCAAGTAGTGGTTTGCCCGTTGAGGCACTTACAGATATCAAATTTTCACCCGACGGGAATTTATATCTCAGCTCATATGATGGTTTAATTCGTTTTGACGGCACCTCATTTTATTCCAAAAACTCTTCTAATGATTCCGTTTTTGTGAGCGATTACCCGATCGCTTTGTATGTATTAAAAGACTCATCCATTATTGTTTTAGACGATATGGAAGAAGCTATTTGGATAAAGGGGAAGAAAGAAGTTCGCATTAACGGAAAAGTGGGTTTACCCTCATCAACAATCAATCACATTCATATAGAAAACGGTTCGAAGATTTGGATTTCAACTAATTATGGAATCGGAATGCAAGAAAATGGCCCCAACTTCAGCATTTTCAACCGCTACTTTAAATACAATGTAAAATGTGCCGTTCCATTCGATGAGTTCAGTGTCTATGCCATGACGGACAGAGGTCTTTTCCTGGTCACAAAAAATACGATTCGGAAGATTTACAACTTTGAAGATGAAATATTTGCTGATGAATCCAGAGTGCGATTAACGCTTACTGAAGACAAGCAATTACTCGTTGCAGCGAAATATGGCATATTACACTTTAATGAGAAACACGAACTCGTTTATCGTCAATTTTTAAATACCACTGCCTATCAGTTTTATAAAGACAAAAGTGTAAATAACAGCTATCTGTTGCGAACCATGGAAAAATTTTTCTGGTACAATGTGAATACGCACAAACTAACGCCTTATCCGACAACAAAAGAGGTGTACGGCGGGAATTTTGTATTTGACGATTCCAAATGGATGGGTTCAGAATTATTAGTGGGCGCTTATACTATTTATCATAAAGGCAGAATCATTTTTACGGCACCAGATTCGGTTAATATCTCAAATACCGCACAAGATAATCTGGGAAATCTTTGGATTGCTACGAACGGAAGAGGGTTATTCAAGTTGTCGTACGGTAAATTTTATACGCTCGACCTTCCTAAAGACCCTTTGAATCTAAACGCTTATTCCATGAGCAAAGACCAATCCGGAGTACTATGGTTTACTACCTTAAAATCGGGTTTAATTTCGTGGGACGGCACTTCGATTAAGCGCCACAGAGTTAATCCGACAGCGACAAATCTGGAAGATACTCGGGTAATTTCAACCACATCTTCGGGTGAAGTTTTTACTTCAATTTGGGGGGATGGGCTATGGAAAAAATCAGACAAAAGCTGGAATCGTATTCTTCCTGAGCATCAGGTTTTAAACAGACAATTTAATGTTGTTGAGGCCTTTTATGAAGATGATTTCGGGAACTATTGGCTTGGTTCTATAACAGGATTAATTCACCTAAAAAAAGACTTGAAATCGGCAGAAGAACTGCGTGACTCCGTTGGAAATCCTCTTGCATTTGTGCGAACTATTAGTCCTTGGTACGAAAATCAGATTCTTTTGGGCACAAATAAGTTTGGCGTTTGGAGAGCCGATACAAAAACTAACTTTATTTATTCGTTCTTACCGACTCAAGCAGGTCGTTTGATTCGGGATATCTATGCACCTTCAAAAGATACCGTTTGGTTTGCAACGGAAGATAAAGGCCTCGTTCGGTATGTTACCAATGGTTCGGGTTCATTATCCATTAAGTCTTTTAATATGCCGGAAATTATGCCCGATTGGTCAGTTCACAAGATTCTTCGTGATCGATTCGGCTACTGGTGGCTTACCAATAATCAAGGTTTATATCGAATCAAAAAGTCTGAACTGGATCTCTTTTTAGATAAAAAGATTTCAGACACACAACTGTTGCGATTTACTGAATCGGAAGGTTTACCACACCGCGAATTTAACGGCGGAGTGATGAACGCCGGAATTGTTGACGAAAAAGGTTGGATTTGGGTTCCGACACAACGTGGAATCAGCTTTTTTAACCCTGCTGATTTTTTAAGCGATCCGGAATATGAAGTTCAGCTTAAAGAATTTAAAACAGATTATCGAACCGAAAAATTTACCGGCTCAGAAATCACATTGGAACAAAATGAGCGGGCAATCAACCTGAACATTGCCATTAAGAACGGGCATGAAATCAAACAGAAATCAATCTCTTACAGAGTAGTTCCCAGCGATACCATGTGGCGCATGAGTCAACAAGCCGGAAATGTCTTTATATCAGGCTTAGCCTCAGGAAATCAGAAAATCGAACTACGATTAAATCACCAACCATCGTTTAAGCCAGTAACTTTATCAATTCCGATATATGTTGCCGAATTTTGGTATGAAAATTCCTATTTCTGGATTTTCGTCTTATTTCTGCTGGGAGTTCTGTTCACCGGTAGTTTTTATTTAATTGTAAAACGTGCTCAAGTGCGGGAAGATATTCTTAATGTGAAAGTAAAGGAACGCACGCATCAATTAGAAAAGCAACGCGAAGAAACTGAAAAAGCGCTGGAAATTGTCCAACAACAAGCATCGGAGTTGCAAGAGATTGATAAAATTAAAACAGAGTTTTTTGTTCGGCTTACACACGAATTGAGAACACCATTATCCTTGATAAACGGACCTCTTGAGCATATCATAGAAACCATCGAAAACGGTGAATTAGCTGATATGCCTTTGCGTTTAAAAGGAATCAAAAAAAACGCTGAAACGCTGCACAGTTTAATCGATCAGCTTCTTGAGTTGTACCAATTTAATGTAGGTTCGTTTAAGCTGCATAAGCAGCGGGTAAATCTCTCTGCGCTCACCAAAGACGTAGTTGAAAACTATGTAAATCATCATCATTCTGATGTAAGTATCATCAAATTTGAAAAGAAATACGCCGAGATTCTTATAGAAACAGACCCCTCACTTTGGGAAATTATATTAACTCACATTAGCACAATTTCTGTACCCTACATCAACAAAAACGAATCCTTGTATGTGTATTTCAGCTGCGAGAAGAATACTGTAAGCTTGATTTTTGAAAACTTTGCAAACGCTTTGGATGAAAAGGATTTCAATCAATTGTACGAACTCTTTTATAATCCGGAATCAAACGAAAAACTGATAGGCTCAGGGTTAGGACTCACCTTAGCCAAAAAATATGTTGAATTGCTTGGCGGAGATATTCATATACGCTCTGTGGAACAAGGTAAAAATCAGCTTATAATCGAATTACCCAATCTGATTTCATTCGAAAAAAGTGATTCTTCGCCGATCATTTTCTTTACTTCTGAAAAACAAGCAGCCATCAATCTTTCGAATCCGAACAAGCTTCCTCAACTGCTAATCGTTGAAGACAATCAGGAATTCAGAGAATATCTCAACTTGATATTAAAAGACGAGTATTTTCTGGTTGAAGCCGCAAACGGAGCAAGAGCATTAGAAATTCTAAAACAATACCGTCCGGATCTCATTATATCTGATGTGATGATGCCCACCATGAACGGCTTCGATTTTGCCAAAAATGCACGCGAAATGGATGGCTTAAAAACCATTCCTCTCATTTTCCTCACAGCTAAAAACACCAAACAAGCGATTCAAGAAGGTTTACAAACCGGCGCTCAAGCCTATTTAACCAAGCCTGTAAGTAATTCTATTCTAAAAGCTCAAATTCAATCGTTAATCCAAAGAGAAAAAAGTACACAACACTTAATTGCTTCAACCAAAAAGGCGGAAAAAGACCCGTTCAGAATTCAAGTTGATGAATTAATTCTTCGTCACCTTTCTGACCCTCAGCTTTCAATAGATACGATAGCAGAAGCTATACATGTGTCAAAATCGAGTTTATATCGCAAATGGAAAGAGGTTTCTCCTAGTGAGCAAATGAACGCTTATATCATTCGCAAAAGGCTCGAAGAAACACTAAGACTAGTTAAGGATGATAAACTCACTTTCTCTGAAGCATCGTTCGTATGCGGCTTTTCTAATCCGTCCTATTTTTCGAGAATTTTCAAAAAAGTTTATCATTGTACCCCAAGCGAGTACATCGAAAAAAATATATAAAAGACATAACTATCTTAATTTTTTACTTGACAATTTCGCGAACAAATTGTACTCTCTTTTAAGAGCCAAAGTGGTTCTCGATGCTAATTTTAACTTGTTATTTTTCAGCATCTTACTCCAAAATCACTCAAATTTGAAAAAGAAAGTGAGTTGGCTATGGAAACAGCACTTCTTAACGCAGCTGAAAACGGAGATTTAGAAACAGTTCGTCATGCTCTCGTAATGGGAGTAAACTTCAACGAAGCCGACGAACACGACCGCTCAGCACTTCTAAAAGCCTCAAAACATGGACATTACGATGTAGTAAAAGCACTACTCGACCATAACGTAGATATAAATCAAAGAGATAACCGGGGAACTACAGCTTTATATTGGGCTGTTGTAAACAATCATACCGATATAGCAAAACTTCTATTGGATTCTGGTGCCGACCCAAAGATTATTGATAACCGAGGTTGGACGCCTTTGGATCATGCACGCGCTGATCATCATAAAGAAATAGCGGAACTTATTGATTCAGTAACACATTAATAACTTCAACGACTCTCTGTAAAGGCTGGTTTTTTAATCAGCCTTTTTTTTTGAATTCACCTCTCATGCAAGCAAACTGTGCTTTTTTTTGCTGATAGATTTGCTCTTGCAGGAACTTTTCTTGCAAACTCTGAAAAGAAATAGAGGATTCCGTTTTTACTTCTTGCTCGTTTTTCTTTTTCTCTTCCATAGTAAATGCTACACAACTCCCGCTTTTGCCAAGCGATTAAATTCATGTTTCAAAAACTGAGCTGTAGGTGTATTGAAGTTTTGAGAAACATCGTACGGAGTACCAGTTGCTACAATTTCTCCGCCGCCTTTTCCGCCTTCCGGACCGATATCAATAACCCAATCTGCCGCTTTAATTAAATCTAGATTGTGCTCAATTACAACAACGGTATTTCCTTTGTCTGTTAATTGATGAATTACATCAACCAACACTTTCACATCCTGAAAATGCAGGCCTGTTGTCGGTTCATCCATAATGTAAATCGTATCACCTGTCCCGATTTTGCTCAATTCTTTTGCGAGTTTTACACGTTGAGCTTCGCCACCGGAAATCGTAGTACTGCTTTGTCCGATGGTTAAATAACCGAGTCCAACCGAGTTCAACGTTTCCAAAATACGTCGAATTGGGGGAACTGCTTCAAAAAAGCCAACTGCTTCTGAAATCTGCATATCCAATACATCCGAAATGTTCTTTCCTTTGTAATAAATCTGCAAGGTTTCTCGATTGTAGCGCTTGCCTTTACAGGTTTCGCAAGGCACATACACATCAGGTAAAAAATTCATCTCAATTTTGCGCATTCCATCACCACCACATGCTTCACAGCGTCCGCCCTTCACGTTAAATGAAAAACGACCTCTGTCGTAACCGCGAATTTTGGATTCAGGAAGTTCTGCAAATAAGTTTCGTATATGATCGAACAATTTCGTGTAGGTTCCGGGATTGGAACGTGGTGTACGCCCAATCGGACTTTGATCAACAGAAATCACTTTATCAATTAAATCTAAACCTTCGATTGATTCGTATGGCAAAGCCGGTGTTTTCGAGTTATAAAAATGGTTGGAAAGAATCGGAACTAAAGTTTGGTTGATGAGCGAGCTTTTTCCGCTTCCGCTCACTCCTGTCACACAAATAAATTTTCCAAGCGGGATTTCCAGATTTACGTTTCTGAGATTATGCCCTTTGGCTCCCAATAATTTTACGCTTTTTCCGCTTCCGCTTCTCGGCTTATCGGGAACAGTTACGATTAATTCGTCGCGTAAATATTTTGCCGTGGTTGAGTTGATTTCTAACTCTGAAGGTTTTCCCTGAGAGACGATTTCACCGCCATATATTCCGGCTCCTGGTCCCATATCTACCACCCAATCGGCATGTTCTATGGTTTCGCGGTCGTGTTCAACAACAAGAACTGAGTTCCCTAAATCTCGAAGCATTTCAAGCGAACGAATCAGTTTAATATTATCTCGTTGATGCAGGCCTATGCTGGGTTCATCCAAAATATAAAGCACACCAACTAACTGCGTTCCGATTTGAGTTGCTAATCGAATACGCTGCGCTTCACCACCGCTTAAGGTCTGGGCTTCACGGTTTAAGCTTAGATAGGTTAATCCCACATTGTGAAGAAAATCTAAACGATCTCGAATTTCTTTCAACACTTGGTGTCCAATTAGCTGCTGGCGCTCAGTAAGTTTTAAGTTATTGATTGCCATTCTTAACTCACCGATATCCATTTTCACCAAATCATGAATGGAATAGGTATCCAATTTGTAAGAAAGAGCCTCTTTATTCAGGCGACCGCCATTACACTCACGGCACAAAACTTTATCCATAAAGCCCTGAGCCTTTTCTTTCTCTTTGGCTTTACCGGTTTCGTAAGCATCGCGGATAATTTTATATAAACCGGGAAAAGTATGGTTGTAGTTTACCGTATTGTTTTTAAAATCGTAAGCGACCTTGAATTTACGCTCTCCGCTTCCTTCAAATAGAATAGTTTTGGCTTCTTCGGGGATATTTTTATACGGTGTTTCTAAGGTACAATCGTATTCTGCAAGTACTGCTTCAATCTGTTTGAATAAAAATGTTCCACGCGCGGGCCCCAAATAACGGATAGCTCCTTCGGCGATATGCTGCTCATCATTCGGTACAATTTTAGACATATCAGCATCATAATGATAACCGATACCATCACAGGTAGAACAAGCTCCAAACGGTGAGTTAAATGAAAATAAATTGGGCGCAGGGTCTTCGTAAGCTAAACCGCTTTCTGTATCAAATAACTTCTGAGAATACAATTGGTCTTTAAACGAATTTCCTTTTTCCTGAATAGCTAAAATCACGTTTCCGTCTGCCATTTCAAGCGCCATTTGTACACTTTGAGCAATTCTGGATCGCGAGTTCTCTGAAACAACAAATCGGTCGACCACCACTTCAATATTGTGGGTTTTGTAACGATCTACCTGCATGTTTTTTTCCAATTCAAGAAATTCGCCGTCAACACGAACACGAATAAAACCTTGTTTCATAGTTTGTTCGAACAACTCGCGGTAATGCCCTTTTCTGCCTCGCACAACCGGAGCTAAACAATACGCTTTGGTTCCTTCAGGCAAAGCTAAAATAGAATCTACCACTTGGTCGGTAGTTTGTTTTTCCATTTTTCTGCCTGACAAATAACTGTACGGAGTTGCGACTCTTGCGTACAATAAGCGCATGAAGTCATAAATTTCGGTAACCGTTCCAACCGTTGAGCGAGGGTTTCTTGATGTCGTTTTTTGATCGATGGAGATAACCGGAGACAAACCGTCGATGAAATCCACTTCCGGGCGTTCCATCATACCCAAAAATTGCCTCGCATACGCTGATAAAGATTCCATAAAACGACGCTGCCCTTCGGCGTAAATGGTATCGAATGCAAGCGAGGATTTTCCCGAACCGGACAAACCTGTAATTACTACAAATTGATCTCTGGGAATGTTAATATCGAAGTTTTTAAGATTGTGTTCGCGGGCGCCTTTAACGGTTATATACTGCACAGTTTTGCTACGAAAAGGGTTAAAATGGAATCAGGAAAGATAATAAACGAAAACGGAATTTGAGGGAAATTCATTCACCAAAAAAATAAAGCCGGACAGCTTCCGCCGCCCGGCTTTTTATCACTATAAATATTGGGGATATCTAGAGTGTTATGCTTAGGGTTTATTGAGGATCTATGATTAAACTGTTTTAAAATTCAAATGCGAAGTACAAGCTTACATTTTGGCGAATGATTCTGAATATCACGGCTTCGCCTTTTTTGTATTTCTTCACTTCTTTTTCAAATGAAGCTACATCATCAACTTTCTTTTTGTTTACTGCGAGAATAACATCGCCTTCGCGTAAACCGTTTCTGTAGGCTGAGGATCTTGCATCAATTGAGGTAATTACGACACCTTCAACGCCGGATTTAACTTGATATTGTCTGGCCAACTCTGAATTTAGTGTGCTGTATTCAAACTTTAATTGGTCGCTGATGCTGTTGCTACCTGTACTTTCCGAAACTACTCCTGAACCGCCTTTTTCGTCCAATACGATGGTTAAATCCTTATTATCGCCATCACGCAATACTCCGATTTTAGCCTTTGCACCTGGTGTTGTGGCTGCAACTTTATTCTTTAACTCTGTTGAGTTTTTAATTTTTTTACCATCGAAAGATTTTATTACATCTCCCTCTTTTAAGCCTGCACGAGATGCCGGAGAATTGGGTTCAACCTGAGCAACAATCACACCTTCAGAAGATTTTAAATCGAGTGCTTGAGCCATTTTTGAGTTGATATCCTGCATGTACACGCCGATGTAACCACGAGTAACTTTTCCGTATTTGATAAGCTGTTCCATTACGGTACGAGCCATATTTATCGGAATACTAAAGCCAATTCCTTGATAACCGCCGGAACGAGATGCAATAGCTGTATTAATACCAATCAATTCACCATTTAGGTTTACTAAAGCTCCGCCAGAGTTTCCGGGATTAATTGCTGCATCTGTTTGGATAAAATCTTCATACTCGGCTAGTTGTAAGTTTGCGCGTCCGCGAGCTGAAACTATACCCATGGTTACTGTGTGCGCCAACCCTGCATCTAAAGGACTACCAACCGCAATTACAATTTCGCCAACACGCAATTCATCAGAATTACCTAATCCGAGTGTAGGAAAATCATCACCTTCAACTTTTAATACAGCAATATCGGTTTGTGGATCAGTTCCGATTACTTTTGCCTCGTACTCAGTTTCCGAATCCAATAATCCCACTAACAATTCATCTGCACCGTCAACTACGTGGTTATTGGTTAAAATGTAGCCGTCTTTTGATACGATTACACCGGAACCCAAACCTTCGCGAACACGCTCTTCTGTTTGGCGTCCGCCGTTCGGCATTCCAAAAAATTGCGCAAACGGGTCAATACGTTGATACTGAACTTTCTGTTTTGATTTGATAGTTACAACCGCCGGATTCGCTTTTTCAGCAATATTGGCTAAAGCGTTATTTAAATTTTTGAGCGTTTCGGTTGGGTCAACGGCTGTTGCTGTGTTGGTTGATGAGCGGGTTAATTCAACAGGTAACGAATTTTCCTGATACACTTTATCCCCATGCATTACCGGTGTGAACCATACCAAAGCTCCCACTAAGGTAATTCCGGCTAATGCGCTTAAAAATTGATGTGATTTTTTAAACATAATTGTCTCCTTTGTTTTCAAATACAGGTGCAAAACGCTTTCGTTTTTGGTGCTATTGTCTGTGAATTGTAAAGAGCTTGTTAAATGTGTTTTTAACATATTTATCAAAAAAAAGGCCGCAATAACTTACTGCGACCTATAAAACGAAAAGCCTAGAACGAATCGCAGTTCTTAGTTGATTTCGATAGTTCGAGCTTGTTCTTCAGCTTTTTTGGGGATGGTTAAGGTGAGTAAACCGTTTTCAAACGAAGCTTTTACAGAGTCTTTTTCAACCGTATCAGCCAATTTAAAACGGCGTTCGAATTCTCCGTAATTCACTCCTTGGCTAATCCATTTGGCATCTGATTCCGGCTTTTCACGCTTTGCTGAGATTACCAATTCATTGTTTTCCAATTTAATTTGGATATCCTCACGTTTAAATCCGGCGAGAAATAATTCCAATTTATACGCATCAGTTGTTTCTAAAATATTTGATGCGATTGTAAACTTGGCTTGCTCCTGTGCGACTTGTGCATATCGTTGAGCCATTTTATTTAATTGATGGAATGGGTGAACTCTTCTGTAAACCATAGTAAGTAATGATTAGGTGTTTGTGTTGATTTTGATACAACACTTGCCAAAATCCATTCCAGTTTGCAGCATATGCCAATTTGAACGTTTGCTCAAATAAAAAATGTCAGACTAGCTGACATTTTTTCGTTTTTAGTAAAAAGATTTCTGACGTTTAGCCTGCTTTATATGATTGCCATTCTTTAGCAATTAAAAATGCCATCTCTAAACTCTGTTCGTAATTCAGACGCGGGTCACAATAGGTTTCGTAATTGTCTTTTAAACCTTCAGCCGCTAAGCCAGTTGCTCCGCCCACACATTCCGTTACATTGTTTCCGGTAAGTTCTAAGTGAACACCTTTTAATTTGGAACCCTCAGCTTTATGAATCTGGAACGTGTGCTTAATTTCGGTGATAATATCGTCGAAATTTCTTGTCTTGATGGAATCATCGGTAGAAAACGTATTTCCGTGCATGGGATCACACGTCCAGATAACCGATAAACCTGCACGTTTCACTTCGCGAATCATTTTCGGAAGCATATCAGCAATCTTACTTTTACCGTATCTGGAAATAAGTACGATTTTGCCTTTTTCGTTGGTCGGATTCAAGGTTTCGATGAGTTTTAAAATTTCATCCACTTCGTAAGGTGGACCCACTTTTATTCCAATCGGATTTTGAATTCCCTTTAAATATTCAACGTGAGCACTTCCTAAATCGCGGGTTCTGTTACCCAACCAAACCATGTGCGCCGACAAGTTGAAAAATCCGTTTCTGTGCGGCACTTTTCTGGTTTGAGCAGCCTCATAATATAAATTCAAAGCTTCGTGAGAAGTATAGAAATTCACTTGTTTGAGTGATAAAATTCTGTTTGGTGAAATACTCTCCACAAAACGAATCGAACTTTGAATCGATTTCACCATTTCAGCATATTCACCGGCGTATTTATTTTGCTTCATGAAATCCAACTCCCAGTATTCCGGGTGATGTAAATCTGCAAAACCACTGGATTCCGTTAATGAACGAATGAAATTTAATGTTAACGCCGCACGCTGATACCCTTCAACCAAACGATCGGGATTCGGCATTCTGGCTTCTAGTGTCGGCTCGAAACCGTTTATTAAATCGCCTCGATAGGTTGGCAATTCGATTCCGTTTACCATTTCGGTGTCGTTGGAACGCGGTTTTGCGTATTGCCCAGCCAAACGTGCAATGCGAACGAGTGGAATGTCCATTTGATGAATCATTACCAAACTCATTTGTAACAACACTTTGATTGTGTTTACAATCGTAGTATCAGTACAACGATCGAATGATTCGGCACAATCACCGCCTTGCAAAATAAACGCTTCACCATCGGCTACTTGGCGTAATTTTGATTTTAATTCGTCAATTTCCCAAGATGTTACCAAAGGAGGAAGTGACTTTAGTTCACGAAATTTAGAATCTAAACGTTCTTGATTGGGATAAACCGGGAGCTGTTGTACGGGTTTCTCTTTCCACGTAAGTGGGTGCCATTCTGTTTGTCTTTGTTCTGACATGGTTGGTTGGTTGATGTATATGTATAAAACTGAGTAATAAACCTCTAAAGAATGCTGACAATACGATTTGAACGCACTTTTTGCAAGCATTTTTTTTGATTAATACGGATTGTTTTCACTTGATGGGGATTTTTGAAAAGGTGTAAAGGTTTCAGGTTTGAGGTTTCAGGTTTGAGGTTTCAGGTTTGAGGCTTGAGGCTTGAGGCTTGAGGCTTGAGGCTTGAGGAGTATGCGAAATTCAGTAGTAAGCATTCAGCATTCAGATATTGTTCAGGTTTTCCAAATCAAAATCTGCCATCAACCATCAACCATCAACCATCAACCATCAACCATCAACCATCAACCATCTACCATCAACAATTTCCGAAATCCGATTCGAAGCACAGCGTAGAACCGCGAAGCGAAATCAAACATCTTCCGTCAATTCTTCATAATTCATCAAATTGGAATAACTTTTGAAAGCAGTTCATCAGAATAAACAAAAAGGAAACTATGAACTACAAAGACTATTATTCCATTATTGGTGTGGCAAAATCTGCAACTCAGGATGAGATAAAACGTGCTTATCGCAAGCAGGCGGCAAAATTACATCCGGATAAAAATCCCGGCGATAAGAAAGCGGAACAAGGTTTTAAAGACCTTCAGGAAGCATACGAGGTTTTAAAAGACCCTGAAAAACGCAAACTTTACGATAAAGTGGGTTCCAACTGGAAACAATATCAACAAACAGGAGGCGATCCGAACGCATATAACTGGCAACAATGGGGCGGACAAAATCCGTTTGGCGGTTCTCAAGGTTTTGGCGGCGGACAGTTTTCCGATTTCTTTGAAACTATTTTTGGCGGAATGGGAGGTCGTGGTTTTGGCGGCGCTCAAGGCTTCGGAAACGGATTTCAACAAGCGCAGCAACAACGGCAACCGGAACCGCAAGTTATTGAATCTGTGTTGGAAGTCAGCTTAGACGATTTGTATCACGGCGCTGAAAAAAACGTGGTTTTACAAGGTCAGCAGGTAAAGGTTAAAATCCCTAAAGGCATTGAAGACGGTAAAAAACTAAAACTAAAAGGTCGCGGACCAAACGGTGCAGATGTTTTACTGGTCATAAAAACACAATTAAGAAGCAATCAGGAACGAAACGGTGCCGATGTAACACACATTGCAACTGTGCCGATTTGGGATGCCATTTTGGGCACGCAAATCAGTATAAAAACATTTAAAGGCGAAGTTAATCTTAAAATTCCCGAACTCAGCAAACCCGAAAGTTCCCTGCGTTTAAAAGGTTTTGGTTTGCCAAAATATCACCACAGCGCAGAACATGGCGATTTGTTCGTAAAAATCCGTTACGCTTTACCTGATTCCCTCAGCGATAAAGAACGTATGCTTTTAAAAGAGTTGAAGCACTAATTGTGCTTCAACTCAACATCTTTGCGTAACTATTTAATAACATCGATTTAACACAAGTTATACTCCTTCTTAACACCATTTATTGAGTTTTGAGAAACCTAAAATCGGTGTAATGAAAAGAATACTTGATACGCTTATCCTCTCCGACATCCATTTAGGAACGGTTGGTTGCCATGCCGAGGAACTTCTTGAATATCTCGACTCTGTTGAACCGCGCCACCTGATTCTTAACGGCGATATCGTGGACATCTGGAACTTCCGCAAATTTTACTGGCCGGAAGCACATATGAAAGTCATTAAACGACTGCTTCAATTTATTACAGATGGCATCGAAGTAACATATATGACCGGAAATCACGACGAATTACTTCGAAAAATCACACCGCTTCATATCGGAAATTTCCATCTCCGAAACAAAATGGTTATCAATCTAGATGGGAAAAAAGTGTGGGTTTTTCATGGTGATGTATTTGATATTACCATGAAACATTCAAAGTGGCTTGCAAAACTTGGAGCAGTAGGTTACGACATCCTTATTCTGCTGAATCGCTTAGTTAACTGGGGACTCGATTTAATCGGCAGAAAACGTATTTCTCTTTCGAAGAGAATTAAAGACAGCGTAAAAAAAGCTGTTTCTTTTATTGATGATTTTGAAATGACTGCAATGGAATTAGCGATTCAAAATCACTTTGACGTAGTTGTTAACGGACATATTCATCAACCTAAAATAAGAACCTATACCACGGAAAAAGGTGAGGTTTTATATGTGAATTCCGGGGATTGGATTGAAAACTTAACCTCACTTGAATACAACAACGGCGAATGGAACATCTTCGATTATCGCAAATGGAAAGCTGAGGAAGAAGCTGAAAAAGTACTGCCAAAACTTGCTGAAACTCTTGAATTTGAAATTTATAACGAACCGGCACTCATTTAACACTCTTCAGAAGAATATCATTTAAAAAGACTTTTATGAAAATATTGTATGGCATCCAAGGAACCGGACACGGACACGTAAGCAGGGCACGTGAAATTCTCCCTGCATTAATGGAAAACTACGATGTTGATATTCTGATTAGCGGTTATAATTCCAAATTACATATTGAGCAACCCATTAAATATCGTTGCAAAGGCATCAGTTTTATTTACGGTCACGGTGGTATTTCGTTGTCTAAATCCTTGCGGGAACTCAATTTGATTCAATATTTGCGTGATACGGTTAATCTGAATGTGAGCGATTATGATTTAGTGATTTCAGATTTTGAACCGGTAACGGCTTGGGCGGCACGCATCAAAAAAGTGCCTTCGTTGAGTATGAGTCACCAATCGGCATTTGCATCCGATAAAACTCCGCGTCCTGACAAAGTTTCGCGAATCGCTGAAATGGTAATGAAACACTATGCACCTTGCGACCAATCCATTGCGTTCCATTTCGAACAGTACGACGATTTTATTATGCCGCCGATTATTCGCGAGGAGGTTCGCCGTTTAAAACCTTATGTCGGCAACCATGTAACGGTGTATTTACCGGCATTTTCAGAGCAATTGTTAATTGATGTATTCGGAAAACTGAAACAACGCGAATGGCATATTTTTAGCCCTTCTATTACTGAAAGAAAGCGTATCGGAAACATGATTCTAATTCCGGTAAACAATCAGGAATTTCTAAGCAGCTTGGAAGGCAGCGAAGGTTTAATTACCTCTGCCGGTTTTGAAGCTTGTGCGGAAGCTATGTATTTGGGAAAAAAATTACTCACTATTCCTATTCAACATCAATATGAGCAATATTGTAATGCTGCTGCGCTCAAAAAAATGGGTATTACGGTTATTCCAAAAATCTCCAATACCATGATTGAGAAAATTAATGCCTGGGTTGAATACGATGAAATGATTCCGCTTCCGAATTATTCAACAGCACATGATGTTATTGCAAAAATGAAGCAGATGTTTGCTTAGATGTCGGATGTCGGATGTCGGATGTCGGATGTCGGATGTCGGATGTCGGATGTCGGATGTCGGATGTCGGATGTCGGATGTCGGATTGTAGAAATTTTTGATGGTTGATGGCAGATTTTTGATTTGGAAAATCTGAAACTTGAATGCAGAATGCTTAAACTGAATTCTCCTCAACTCTTAGCGCAACTTCGAGCTTTTTTAACTTTTCGATTAGTTGTCGGCGTATTAATACCCCTTGTTGATACAATTTCTTTTGTTCGCGAACATATTCTTCTGCGCCTTCTTTTGTCTCGATAGGAATATTGATTTCACCCAAACCGGAAACATCGTACGGACTCGCTTTCATATCAATCCAACGCGCGTTCCAGGCTAAATCAAACGCTTCCCAAATAGTTTCGGAATCAATCCACGGATAAAATTTAAAAGCCCAACGGTAAACATCCATATTCGTATGAATGCATCCTCCCTGCTCCATTTCCGGCATTTCAGGCTTTGTCAATTGATACGCATTTAAAGGTTTTGCAGGTTGAGTAAAAAATCGGAACGCATCATAATGTGTGCAGCGAATCGGGCGGGATTCCACAAAACGTTGTGTGGCTTCGGGACTGAGTCGCAAAGGTAATTTGTGACGTTTGTCGGTTTCTTCTTTGTACACCATTGCCCACTCGTGCATACCCAAACAGCCAAATTGTGGTTCATGCTCCTGCGTTTTTTCGAGCATGTCAATCAACCAAAGTAAAGAATGAAAACGGTGCGATGGAAACTGACGTAAATCCATCATCCAAGAATCACCGGTATCAACAAAAAGAGATTCGTTTGGAATTTCTTTGCAATCTTTGTCCAGCTTTACATCAAATCCCGCAGAAAAACGCTCGAGAAGTCCCGGGCGAAACGAATAATAATCAAACAAGAAATCTATTGCAGGATGTTTAGCTCCGGCTTCCCGTTTATCCAAATACAATGAAAGCCGTTCTTTTACTCGGTTTTCATGAGCTAATTTTCGTTCGTAAAATTCGGATGCGTTTAATCGTTGCACGAAATTTTGTATTCAGTTCTCCGTCAAATTTAACCAGTTTACTTTTCTTTTTTGATGATGAATTCAATAAACAGGGATGTAATCCACGCAAAAAAGCTTTATTCGTTTCTTCGTGGATAAAACATGTCTAAGCGAAATCGATCCTATACGTTTTCTTTGATGCCGTGCAACATATACTACATTAGCTATTCATAAAAAAATGTGCGTGTTGTAAAAGCTTTAATGCAATTTCTTCTCAACCACCGAATTCGTCTATATTCGGGCTGCTTTATTATCATATACAGACATGAGATTCGTAGTTACCCTTTTTCTTTTTTTGATACCCATTTCAGGTTTTGCGCAAGTTAGTTTGCAAGATAAAATCGCCCAGATGATTATGGTTGCCTTTACCACATCTCAGGCGTCGAAAGACAGTTTATTATTTGATATCGCCAACCGAAATTTAGGCGGGATTCTACTGTTTAAATACAATTTGGTGAATCCGACTCAAATGAAAGCTTTAACAGACGAGCTTCAAGTTTCTGCGAATACACCCTTGTTTTTAGCAACCGATCAAGAAGGCGGACGTGTTGCCAGGTTAGACGGAACAAACGGTTTCGAGAGTACATACAACCATTACACCTTGGGGACTACGTACAATCGTGAAGATTACACACGTGGTGTTGCAGCAAAAATGGGTGATTGGCTAAACCAAGTTGGGATTAACGTAAACTTAGCACCCGTTGTTGATGTAAATGTAAATCCGCAAAGTCCGGCAATCGGCGCATTAAATAGAAGTTTTTCATCGGATCCGAACCGTGTTGTACAACATGCCGGTTATTTTATTGATGAAATGAATACCCGTTCGATTGCAACGGCTTTAAAACATTACCCGGGGCATGGTAGTGCCTTAAGTGATAGCCATTACGGTTTTACAGACATATCGAATACATGGCAGGAATACGAACTAACTCCGTTCCGAGATTTGATTGCAAATGGATATAGTGATATGATAATGACCGGACATTTATTTAAGTCCGATTGGGATGAAATGTACCCAGCTTCCATTTCTAAGCATGCCATTACCACCATTTTAAGAGACAGTCTTGGCTTTGAAGGCGTGGTGATCAGCGATGAATTATTTATGCAGGCCATCAGCGATAATTTTGGATTTGATGAAGCTGTAGTTCAGGCAATTCGCGCAGGTTCAGACATCCTTTTGTTTAATAAAAACATACTCAATAATCGCTCACTAGTTTACCATATCATCGAAACGGTAACATTAGCGATTGAGTTTGGCGAGCTAGATGAATCATTAATTGATGATGCTTACAATCGCATTCAAACCTTAAAAAATGAGCGAATCATTACTTCAAATGATGAGGAACAACAACTTGAATTACCATCTGAGATTCTTATTTCTAACTATCCGAATCCGTTTAATCCGAGCACTCAAGTTTTACTCACCGTTCCTGAATCAGGCTCCTACTCCGTTAGGGTTTTTAATACTTTGGGACAACAAGTGGCAAACCTTCATCAAGGAAACCTAAAAGCAGGAACTGTTTCATTTCAGTTTGACGGAAGCGGTCTTGCAAGTGGCGTTTATCTCGTTATCACCCAAAGCACGACTCTACAAAACGTGCACAAAATAAGTTTGATCAAGTAATTACTTTGCTGAAAGCGTTACCGTAAAAAAAGCCTTTAATGTCGGTTAATTTACATCACAAGAAATTGAATTCGCATTATATTTGAACCATCATTCAAATATCTACAGCATGTTAACAACTGAAAAACACATCAGCCCTGAATTATTATCCAAAGCCATGACTTGGCAAGAATATTGGGATTTAAACGAAAAACTCGTTGCAGAAAACAAAACTACCGGTACGGAACAGTCCGAAAGTCTACTCAAATACACCGTTCTAAACTGGACACGTATGCAGCGAATCCAAAAGACATTGGAACTCGAAGCCTCTGTTGTTGAAACTGTTAAAAAGATTGATACAGAATTTATCATTTTGGCCATTACTGAAGCTTGGTGCGGTGATGCAGCTCAAAACCTTCCGGCTATCGCTAAAATTGCTGAGTTAAATCCCAAACTTGATTTTAAATTGATTTTACGTGATGAATATCCAACCGTTATGGATCATTACTTGACAAACGGGAGCCGTTCCATTCCTAAAGTGATTGTTCTG
Source organism: bacterium (assembly GCA_006226965.1). Lineage (GTDB taxonomy): Bacteria > Bacteroidota > Rhodothermia > Balneolales > M1805 > M1805. The sequence goes on from SBGQ01000178.1 coordinate 32,378, forward strand.
AAAAAAGAAAACTTGGAAGAGATTGGTGTTTGGGGACCAAAACCGGCTGAGCCTATGAAATTATTGGCTGAGTTTAAAGCAAATCCCGAAATGCCGCGCGATGAGTTCTATAAAAACTTGCATACTTGGTACGCAAAAAATAAAAGTGTCGATGTTCAGTACGAGATTGTTGAGTTGTTGAAGTAAGGTATTCATTAACCATCTATTCTTGTCTGATTTTAGTTAAATAACGAGCGTCTAATAACGCTACCCTGCTATCATGCAGATAGTTATACTTAATAAATGATTTAAGCTTTTTGTA
>SBGQ01000154.1 GCA_006226965.1 bacterium
GATTGAATTGATATTTGATAACTAATTAATAAACCTGAGTATCATTGCCTCGCTAACCTTAATAAATCGGTAAACAATGAAACGAATTACAGTAGCAAAAGGCGACGGAATTGGTCCGGAAATTATGGATGCCACACTTGCCATTATGCAAGCAGCAGGCGCTCAGGTAACCTTCGACGAAATCGAAATTGGTGAACGAGTTTATCTATCCGGCAACACTTCCGGCATTTCTGAGTCCGCTTGGGAATCCATCCGAAGCAACAAAGTTTTATTAAAGGCTCCTATTACCACCCCGCAAGGTGGAGGATATAAAAGTTTGAATGTAACCATCCGAAAAATCTTAGGTTTATACGCTAATATACGTCCATGCAATAGTCTTCACCCCTTCGTAACTACCAAACATCCCAACATGGATTTGGTGATTGTCCGCGAAAATGAAGAAGATCTGTATGCCGGAATCGAACATCAACAAACCGATGAAGTGGTACAATGTTTAAAACTAATTAGCCGTCCCGGTTGTGAAAAAATAATTCGATACGCTTTTGAGTACGCCAAATTACATGGTAGAAAAAAAGTAACCTGCTTCACTAAAGATAACATCATGAAGCAGACAGATGGACTGTTCCATCAGGTTTTTGATGAAATCGCAAAAGAATATCCTCACATTGAAAATGAACATTGGATTGTTGATATCGGTGCCGCACTCTTAGCAGATTCCCCCGAATTGTTCGATGTAATTGTAGTGCCCAACCTCTACGGTGATGTTCTGAGCGACATTGCTGCACAAATTACAGGTTCTGTTGGACTTGCTGGTTCGGCCAACATTGGGGAAGAATGTGCCATGTTTGAAGCGATTCATGGTTCAGCGCCACGCATACAAGGTCAAAACATTGCGAACCCATCCGGACTAATACAAGCAGCTGTTCAAATGCTGGCTCATATTGGTCAACCCGATGTAGCTGAAAACATTCATAATGCCTGGTTAAAAACCATTGAAGATGGTATTCACACATTCGATATTTATAAAGAAGGATTGAGCAAGCAAAAAGTTGGAACCAAAGAATTTGCTCAAGCTGTTATCGCCAACTTAGGAGCCATGCCCAAGCAACTCAAAAAGCTGAATTTGGCAAAAGATGTATCCATTACTTTGCCAAAATATCAACGGAAAACTCCCCGGAAAAAGGAATTAAAGGGGGTTGATTTATTCGTGCACTGGAATGGAACCAATGCCAACGAGTTAGCCAGTCTTTTAACAGAGCTAAATACAGAAGATGCTAAACTAAGCATGATTACCAATAGAGGTATCAAAGTATGGCCAAACGGATTTCCGGAAACGTTTTGTACTGACCATTGGAGATGCCGTTATCACATAGAAAAAGAGGCTGATTTGAATAAAACTCACATTATCAAGCTTCTTGCAAACGCACATGAGAAAAATGTTGATGTGGTAAAAACAGAAAATCTGTACGCCTTCGATGGTAAACCTGCTTTCTCCTTAGGACAAGGACAGTAAGCAAAAACATCTCTAAAACAGATTAGACTTTACAATACAGGTAGTTAGACAATTTAACTACCTGTACCTCTTTGCGCGCATTCAATTCACCTTACACTTTCTAATTTGCTAACGTTATGATGAAAATCAACACTATTGCCCTACTCAGTTCTTCGTTATCACTTTGCTTATTTATCTGTTCTTTTTTGATATTCGATACCATCCTTGCGGAATTATGCAAAGGATTATCCTTAATTACACTTCTTTTCACTATTCGATCTATCAGTACAAATCAATCAGAAAGCAACATTACAACAGCCGATTAACTGATTGTAAATTTTAATTTTTTAATTAAGTACAATTTAAAATTCACGCTTATGTTTATCACTATGAAATCCGAAAAACTAGAAACCCAATTGGTTGAAGGCAGCTTCTCGGTAGCTTCAACGAAAGAATTGATTTGTGATTTGCTTGATTTAAAAATCAATCTCCATGAAAAAAAGCGCTTTAGTAATGAGATTCGATTCGGTAAAGATCACGACAATTCATCACATCGTGCACAAGCATTGCTAGCTGAAAAGAAAAAATTCATTGAATGGATAGAATCTCTACCTGCTAATTCAACGATTTCCATCAACGGAATTATCAAAATGGATCAGCAGTAATCATGGAATTTGAGTTACTCATTAAGAACCTTTCGAATCCAACTCTCCTGTTTTTTGCACTTGGCATTATTGCAGCTTCGTTAAAAAGCGATTTAGAAATTCCGGCAAGCAGCAGCAAATTTATATCGTTGTATTTGTTGTTTGCTATTGGATTTAACGGCGGACAAGAACTAACACATAGCGGCTTTCATTCGGAAGTAATTTACTCCATTCTTTTTGGATTCTTTCTGGCTGCTTTTGTGCCATTCTACACCTTTTTCATCTTAAAACGGAAATTAAGTATTAGCGACTCGGGTGCGATTGCCGCATCGTTCGGGTCAGTGAGTGCCGTTACCTTTGTGGCTGCAATCAGTTTTTTAGAAATGCAGAATATTTCATTTGGGGGGCACATGGTAGCTGTGATGGCATTCATGGAATCGCCCGCCATTATAGTAGGTGTCACCCTGATGAAACAATTCGAAACGGAATCAACCGAACAAAATCAACTTAGCTTAAAACAGATTTTAAAGCACTCGTTTACAAATGGAAGTGTATTAATGGTTTTAGGCAGTTTAGTAATTGGCATTATAGCTGATTCTCATCAAGCAGAAGGAATCAGACCTTTTACTACCGATATTTTCAAAGGCTTTTTAGCACTCTTTCTCTTAGAAATGGGCATGGTGACTGCGAAACGTTTTGCAACCTTTCGAAAATACGGTTGGTTTGTAATTCTTTTTGCCTTAATTATACCTGCTATAAATGGCATGATAGTAGCTTATGCCAGCCATTGGGTTACAGACGAAATTGGTAACCGTTTCATTTTTTCCATACTGGCTGCAAGTGCATCATACATTGCGGTTCCTGCAGCTATGCGATTAGCAGCCCCCAAAGCAGACCCCGGGCTTTACATTCCCATGGCGCTTGGGGTTACCTTTCCTTTCAATATTTCGATTGGGATGCCCTTGTATTTTTGGGTGATCAATACTTTTTAGATAATCTGTTGATTAATGCCGAGGTGACTCTTCATCTCGGCATGTTTTGTTTTTTTGTTTTTCACATCGGGTAAATAGATTATCACAAAAAACTTTGAAATTGATGGATTCCATGTGATGTCTTATGTGAGATAAAATGTTTTTTATGGGTAAATCGAAGACATTTGAAACCGAATCTGATTTAGTTTTTGAGATGAATTGAGTTACTACCTATACTACATATTTGATAAAAATCAGGATATCCACTTATATTGAATGGAACTCAAAATGCCATCTATGAAAAAGTTATATCCCATTCTTGTTTTGACCTTAATGAGTGTTTCATTTTGTGCTAAAAAACCCCTCAACACTGACCCCATTCCAACACACAAAATCATTACCATTGAATCTTCCTATTTACAGGAAACTCGAACTATAACCGTTTGGACTCCACCAGAATACGAGACCGAAGGGCTAACTTTACCGGTTATGTATATGCCCGATGGTGGGTTAAAAGAAGATTTTCCACATATTGCAAATACAATGGCCTCATTAATTGAGAAGAATCAAATCCCTCCCATGATTCTTGTAGGAATTGAAAACACATTTAGAAGAAGAGATTTAACAGGACCAACAGAAATTGAAAAAGACAAAGAAATTGCTCCTGTTGTTGGTGGATCGGAAAATTTTCGAAAATTTATTCAATTCGAACTCATTCCTGAAATCAATAAAACCTACAGAACTTCAGATCTGAGAGGGATTTTAGGTGAATCTGCCGCCGGATTATTTATCATGGAAACTTTTTTCTTATCACCTGAACTATTTAAGTATTACATCGCATTTGACCCCGCACTTTGGTGGAACAATCATTACTTAGTAAGAACGGCCCAAGAACATCTATCAACATTTCCCAAGAAACCAATCACCCTTTGGTTTGCAGGATCAAGTGCAACGGATATATCGCCCTACACAAATGAACTTGCACATACATTAGATAGTTTACAGGTGCCCTTATTACGATGGAACTATTCTGATGAGCCCAACGAAAAACACTCAACCATTTTCAGGGCTACAAAAGAAAAAGCCATCATTTGGGCGCTGAATCCCTCAAATTAAACAGTGTTTTTTAGATTGATTTTTCTCAAAAAACGGGTTATCTGATTATTTAACACACAACTTTGAAAATTCATAAAGCAATGTCATTTCAAGCCTATATCGACAACATCAAAGCCAAAACAGGTAAATCTCCGGCAGATTTTAAAGAGCTTGCCGAGCAAAACGGGTTTATTATTGATGGAAAACTAAATCCTGCTGTCAAAGCAACAGAAATTACTAACTGGTTGAAAGCAGAGTTCGCGCTTGGTCACGGTCATGCAATGGCGATTTATGCAACGTTTAAAGGCAAAAAAGAGTAATCAGGAGCGCCCGTTTTCACACACGTATTTTACTCATGGCAGATGCAATTTGCCCAAGCTTTCGTATTCAAATGTCTAACACTGAACTAATTCTCACTAACTTTAACGAAATTCGCAGAAGAAGCATTTTACTTTGGAAAAGCTTACCGGAAAGTAGCATACATTGGAAACCGGACCCAAAAGCAATGTCAGCAATTCAACTCGTGAGGCATGTTTTGGAAGCAGATTATGGGTGGAATATCATCATAAATAAAGGTGATATGTCGAATTATACAACACCTTGGAGAAATCGCCCTTTTATAAGCATTAAAGATGAATTGGAATTTGCTCAGTATTATCGAAATCAATTTCTGGAAAGCGTCACAAATTTCACCGATTCCCAATTAGCCGAAACAACTATTATCCATCCAGGAAATGGTAAACCATATAAACTTGGGACATATTTATTACGAATCGGATACCATGAATCGGTTCATACTGGTCAATTTTTGTCGTATTTAAGATTGATGGGAGTAGAACGCCCCGATATCTGGGATTAACTTTCATTGTTTTATTAAACATTTCAAACTGTACAAATCGGATTTTCGCCCTTTAACAGGGACTCAAAATCCGGCGCAACTTTACTTGTTCCCTGCCCTATAACGCGCTTTCAAACTTCTAATCTTTCGCTTCATTGCGGATATCTATTTCAGAATGACAAAAAAATCTATACTTCTAATGATCCGACTTTCGCTTTTCTTTGGTACAAGTATCTCTTTATTCTTTATCCCTTGGGCTATCATAAAAGCTTGGCTCGCTCCGCTTCCGGACTCCATACAGGAACAACTGCAAAAAACAACTCAATACGGCTTCGACGGCGTAATTGTATACATCAATCAAACAGGAAAAGAACCTGAGTTTTACTCTGCCGGATGGAAAAATTCCGAACAGAAAATCCCTGCAGATCCCCATTCACTTTTCAAGATTGCCAGCATCGGTAAGTTGTATCATGCTGTTTCAATCGCAAAATTAGCATCTGCCAATAAGATTTCACTGGATAAATCCCTCGCCTATTATTTTCCCGAATTGGTCGGAAGAATAGAATATGCGGATAAAATCACCATTCGAATGCTTGTAAAACACCGAAGCGGAATTCCAAACTATATAAACGATTCAACGTTCTGGACAGATCCGCCCAAAAACAGCGAAGAAACCTTAGCCAGAGTGCTGGATTTACCCGCGAATTACAAACCTGATGCAAGCTATGAATATTCGAATACCAATTATCTCTTGCTTTCGAATTTGATTGAAAAGGTTACACAAAAAAGCACATTCGCTTACATCAAAGAATCTATCTTAAATCCGCTCAACTTAATACATACCTTTGGTTCTATACACGATGTTAATCCGGATGATGTAATGAGCGGTTATTATGTGGGTTATGATGAAGACACCAAATTAACAAATTACGGCTCTATGTTAGCGACAGCCGAAGATGTCGGCCTATTTTTGAGAGCACTTAACGATGGCTCTGTCTTTGATTCAGACAAAGAAAAAGAACTCTACGCTTCTATCTACACATTTGAACACACCGGACTTATTGTCGGGTATCAAAGCATAGCGAAGTATCACAAAGATATTGACGCGGTGGTTATCCAGTTCACCAATACCACCAATTTCGACGGATATAATTGGAATCTATCTGAAATAGGTTATAACCGTGTAGTGAAAATTCTTCGTCGAAAGTCTTAAAAAAATGCGGTTGGCAAATACAAACCGCATTTCAAAAAGCTTATTTAAACGGATTCGTAAATCGCGAATCTTGTGTAATGGTATTATCGGTCAGGGTTTCTAAGAAAGCCACCATTGCCTGAACATCCGAATCACTTAAATTGAATCGCGCCGGTTGACCATTCGGTGCTTTTAATTTGGCATCTAAAGCGGGACCCATTTCTATTCCGGTTGAGTAATGGCGTACAACTTCTTCGAGTGTTGTGAATCGTCCATCGTGCATAAAAGCACCGTCCAAAGCAATATTTTTTAATGAAGGCGATTTAAAAACGGTAGTTTCACCAACATCCAAACCATTACTTAACGAATTGGCAGCCAATGCAAATGTCGGGGCTTGGTGGCAACCCTGACAACCGAGTCCGCCAATATTTGGTGGATTCATGAATAACAACTTTCCGCGATTTTCTTCAGCTGTGTAGTTTGGAAAGTTTGTAGTAAGGCCAGCATCCCCCAAAGTTGGGTTAAATGTTTGCGCATAACCGATATCGAATTTACTGTTTACTGATATCATGCTGCGAACAAACTGTGCCAATGCTTTTTGCATGCGCTCTTCCGTAATCTCTTCATCACCAAAAGCCATTTTAAATAACGTGGCGTAATATGGCTGAGCTTCCAATTTTTCTATGGCAGCATTTAGTCCGCCATGAGTTTCATCAAAACCCATTTCTAGCGCATTTTGAATAGGTTGAGTAGTTTGGGCTTCAAGTGTTTCTGCTCGTTTATTCCAAAACATGGTTTCGCCAGAATAATATTTCGCATTGGCGAGTCGCATTGAATGAACATCCGTTGTTGAACTTCCGTCAAAACCGATACTTTTTACATTCGAATCAGAAAATCCCGCAGCTTGTTGATGACAAGAAGCACAAGCAACCGTATTGTTAATACTTAACTGTTTCTCATAAAATAAAACTCGCCCTAAAGTTGCACCGACATCAGTAATGGCATTGTCGGTCGGTGTGTTATCCGTTGCCAATATAGGACCGGAATAATAAGTCGGCAAGTTGGTTTGATACGATGGCAAGTTATTAACATCGATGGTTAAATAATCGCTAACATCTGCGATACTCGGGGTTTCAGTGTCATTCTTGCATGCACTTATTGCCATAGTAATCCCTAGTATTACCCATACTTTTTTCATAATCAATCTCCATTAGTTCTCGTTGATAGTTATACACGAAATAACATGAACGCCCCTAATCATTCACGCAAATTGAAAAATATTATCCATTAACCCTATTATATGCGATTTCAAACCTAATTAATCTGATATATACGATTTATTCCAATTTTGAAGCAATCATTCTAGAGCATGAGCACGGAGTTTTTCAAAAAAAAAATTACAACTAAATCAGACAAAGAATTAACTAACATTATTAACAAGCCTTCCTCTTTCACATTGAAAGCCAGGCTCGCTGCGGGTTTAATTCTAGAGCAGCGAGGCATTTACTCCGACTCTATTAGTTTATTAAAACAGAAGTCTGAAACACTCAAAAACATTGATATACAGAAAAAATTAGAATCCGAACAAAAAAAGCTAGAGATTGTAAATCATTTAAAATCAATGAATGCCCAAGAAAGCCATGTTTTTGTAATATTTAAAAATCCAAGATTAGAACAAGAACGATGTTTAGAAATCAAAAGAATTGATGCAAAGCATTATGAAATCAAACTTAGAGATGAATTCGAAAGAAAACTAAACCCACGTATAATTTGTAAACTTACTGAGAATGCTAATTTGATTTATTACCCATTAATTAATTTTAAAACAATCCTATCTTGGGTTATTATATCCTGTTTAACGCTATTGATATTCCACTATGTTGACTATGCTCAAATCGATAAATTGAATCCAATACTTTTACTATTCATATTCCTTTTTCCTGCACTTGTTCAACTATTTAGAGTTTTGATTCTTTTACCGTTAAGCATATTTGAATTCAATAAATTATTTAACAATACGGTTCTCAACTACACAGTGGAATATAACTATTAAACTCTTTGAATTGCTTCAATAGGATGCAATCTAGCTGCTTTCCAAGCAGGAAATGTTCCGAAAAAGATGCCTATACAAATAGATAAAATACAAACGAGAATAACTGTATTCAGAGTCCAAGAAATCGGAAAATTAACATCTGCAAAAGACTTAATAATGGGTATCGAAATTTCCAGAAATAATGCAGCAAAAATTAATCCGACAATACTTCCTATAGTTGAAATACTTATAGATTCTGCTAAGAATTGAATTACAATATGCCTTCTTTTAGCTCCGATGGCTTTACGAATTCCGATTTCCGGAGTACGCTCTTTAACCGACATTAATAAAACATTCATCACACCAATACCGCCAACTAAAACTGAAATTCCTGTTATTAAGCCCATTACAATTCTGAACATCATTAACCCTTGTTGAGCTTGTTTTAATCGAACTTCACTGGTTTCGATTCTTACATAAGCCTGTTTCGCTCCAAATGCTTTTTCTTTCCAGATTGCAAGCTCTTTTTTCAGCTCACTTACCTTTTCAATACTTGATGCTTTTATTACCACGCTAGGTGGGTCAAGTTTAATTAATGAGTCTGGAACCTGAGTGATAGGCATTAAAATCTGCGGTTGTTTATCGCCCTCATAAATACCCTGAATCTGATATTTTTTTCCGAACAATACGATATATGTAGTATCTAAATGTGATTTTTCGAGTTCTCTAATTAAACGATTATTCACCCAAACTGAATTTTCTTGCTTAAAACTTTCACTCGTTATCTCACCGCTTTGGAAACTAATCGAACGCAACCACCACTCATTTTCAGATTCCAAGCCGGTGATAAAACCTGCAATTTGTGTGGTATCATTTACTTTCGCTAGTACCGTTGCGTGGTTAAAATAGTATTGAATTTTTGAGGCTGAGTCTAAATACGCTTCAATTTCCTTTTTGTGATTTAAGGAGATAATCGGTGCATCCGGAACACGAATGTACACGCCCTGTTGCATCGTTTTTGATTGAGTATTAATACTCATTCCCTGTAAACTGGTAGTTTTATCGACTTGGTTTCTCGCAAAATCCTCCATGCCATCACCCAGGGCTAATATGGCTACTAAAGATGCCACACCGATTATTATTCCCAGTATAGAAAAAAACGTTTGTAAGGGACTAATTTTAATACTTTTGAATCCCTCAATAATTGAATAAATAAGCATATTTCCTCGATTTAATTAACTTGGCGCGGGTACGTGAAGATTAACCGAATGTTTTGTAAATAGTTGATATTTCAAATGTCTTTAAGCTATACTTCCACTTCATTGATTTAGATATTCAACCATGTCATCTGCCGTTTTACTCATTCACTGCCCTGATAAATCAGGCTTAGTAGCTTCTGTTAGTGATTTTTTAGCGCGTTATCACGGAAACATTCTTCATTTCGATCAACACGTTGATGCTGAATCTCAGGTGTTTTTTATGCGTGCCGAGTGGGAATTAGACGGATTTCAGCTTAATAAAGAAGAAATCGGAACGCAGTTTGAGTTACAAATTGCATCTCGATTTGATATGAAATGGGAGTTATTCTTTTCTGAAGAACGTCCGAGAATGGGCTTATTTGTCTCTCAACTTTCTCATTGTTTGTTTGATATTCTCTCGCGCCATGAAGCAAACGAGTTGGCAGTAGATATTCCGTTTATTTTGAGTAATCACACGAGCTTAGAACCTGTTGCCAGACGATTTGAAATTCCCTTTTTTCATGTTCCGAATTCCAAAGACATCAAACAGAATGCTGAAAAAACAATTTTAGAACTCGTGCACTTGCACAAGATTGATTTTATGGTGTTAGCCCGATATATGCAGATTTTATCAGCTGAGTTTGTAGAACAATTCCCTAATAGAATTATCAATATTCACCATTCTTTTTTACCGGCCTTTCCGGGTGCAAAGCCTTACCATTCTGCGCATCAGCGAGGGGTGAAAATTATCGGTGCAACCAGCCATTATGTGACTTCCGATTTGGATGCTGGTCCGATTATTGAGCAAGACATTGTACGTGTTACTCACAAAGATTCTATCGACGATTTAGTTTTAAAAGGACGTGATTTGGAGAAGCTGGTTTTATCGAGAGCAATTCGACATCATATAAATCGAAAAATTCTCGTTTATGGCAATAAAACGGTGGTTTTTTAATCAAGGTGTCGGATGTCGGAGTTTAGAAATTTTTGATGGATGATGGCAGATTTTTGATTTATAAACCTAAATGCTGAATTCCCCTGACTCCTTACACCTTTTTAAACTTCTATATTTTTGAGATTTGCCTTTTTGATTAATCCAAACATTATGGAAACCAGATACTTTTAAACATCTGTTCATCAAACCAATCTGTTTTCTTTTGTGTTATTTCCAACTAAGTTGCGCACGAGAAATTAGCTTAATATTCAATCCAAAATAGATTCTATTTACCCATCATGTTTGAATCACGCCAATCTTAAACTCTTCAAAATCAGGATTTTGATTAGCGGCTTCAATCGCCATCGAAACAAACTCGCGTGTTTTCTCCGGCTGAATAATCGCATCAACCCACAATTGAGATGCAGCATACTTAACATCAGTATGAGCCGAATACTTTGCTTTAATTTCATCCAAATATGCTTTTTCTTCTTCAGCGCTTATCTCTTTTCCTTTTTTTATCAAAGCCGATTTTTGAATTTGCCATAAGGTATTTGCTGCCTGAAAGCCTCCCATTACCGCAATATTTGCAGTCGGCCACGCCACCATAAAACGAGGATCGTATGCACGTCCGCACATGGCATAATTTCCTGCGCCATAACTATTTCCGACAACCACAGTAATTTTCGGGACTATAGAATTAGCTACTGCATTTACCATTTTTGCCCCGTCTTTAATAATTCCGCCATGCTCAGAACGTTTGCCAACCATAAACCCGGTCACATCCTGCAAAAAAAGCAATGGTATTTTCTTCTGATTACAATTGAGAATAAAACGAGCCGCCTTATCTGCACTGTCTGAATAAATGACCCCACCAATTTGCATCTCCCCTTGCTTCGAACGAACAACAATCCGCTGATTCGCTACAATTCCGACACTCCAACCGTCAATGCGTGCATAACCGGTAATCAACGTTTGGCCATACCCTTTTTTGAATTCTGTAAAAGAATCCGCATCAACTATGGTTTCGATAAGTTTATAGGTATCAAATGGTTTGTTTCTATCCGGCGGAACAATTTCAGCGATTTTTTCCGGTGATACGGCAGGCTCTTTGGTTTCCACTCGGTTAAATTCTGCTTTTTTGTACGGACCTAATTTGTGAACTAAATCGCGAATGGTTTTTAGACAGGTTGCATCATCCGGCATTTTGTAATCGCAAACACCGCTAATTTCAGTCTGAGTTGTAGCACCGCCAAGAGTTTCGTTATCAACATCTTCGCCAATTGCTGATTTCACCAAATAACTTCCGGCTAAGAATACACTTCCTGTTCCATCAACAATTAAAGATTCATCGCTCATAATCGGCAAATAAGCACCTCCGGCAACACAAGAACCCATGATAGCTGCAATTTGGGGAATTCCCATTGCACTCATTTTTGCATTATTTCTGAAAATGCGTCCAAAATCATCTTTATCCGGGAAAATTTCGTCCTGCATCGGTAAAAAAACACCGGCAGAATCAACTAAATAAATTATCGGAAGGTGATTTTCCATCGCGATTTCTTGAGCGCGAAGGTTCTTTTTGCAAGCCATAGGGAACCACGCTCCCGCTTTTACTGTGGCGTCGTTTGCAACAATAACACATAGTCTTCCGTGAATTCGCCCTAATCCAACTACAACTCCTGCACTCGGACATCCGCCTTCATTTTCATACATACCCCATGCAGCCCAAAGTCCAATTTCCTGCAGTTCCGTACCTTCATCCAACAATGCAGAAACACGCTCACGCGCTGTCATTTTTCCTTTTGCATGTTCCGAATCAATTCGTTTTTGTCCGCCGCCTAATCTAATTTGATTTTCATGCAGAGCAATATCTTTCCATAGTTCCGTTAACCAATTCGACATACATCATCCGATTATTTAAAATTACGCTGCAAAAATAGCAATAAACGATTTATATGGAAGCGCTTTTATTTGAATATTTACTCAGAACAGCCGTTTTTTTCCGTTTGGCAATCTCATCACATCTTGTATTTTTCACCATGCGAATTTCTGTTTTAGCCTTATTGATTTTCTTGTTTGTTGGAAATGTGGCAAAGAGTCAATCTCGGTTCGAGTATATCGACTTGTTACGCACCCAACGCCAATCACAAGTGTTCTACGAGCATACATTTTACGCCTCTTCAGATTCATTAACAGAATTTGTTGTCAACTTTAGGATTGAGAACGATTTTTTGAGTTTTGTAAAAAACAACGACGATTCCTACTCAGCAGAAATTAGAGCAAGTGTTGAAGTTTTCGATCCTAAAACAGATCAAATAGTTCGGACAGCTTACTGGTCGGGCAATAAAACGGTAACAAGCTTCCAACAAACATCTGCCGGAAACGAATTTTTGGAAGGGTTTATCAAAACGGAGTTACCTCAAGGTGATTACGTCTATCAATTAAAATTCCAAGGGGCAAATCAACGAAGAGAATCCAGCTCTCAAAAAATTCCTATTCATATTGGTGCCAAAAATCCTGTTTGGTTTTATTTCTTACAGTCGGATAAGGCAACAGAGAACACATTAATTAATTATGGCGGAAATGCTGTTTTTGGAAAAGATTTTACGCTAAGCTTAAGTACACTTTTACCTGTAAAATCAGTTCTTGATATAAACATTTATCAAGTTGAAATTGAACAACGCGATACAACGATTATAAAGTCCGTATTTACTAAATCCTTTACTGCTGAAGACTTTAAGCAAGGTAAAGCTTGGAATTCAACGGGGAGTTACATTAACTCTTTGAATTTGGTTGATAAATCTATTCCAATAGCTACGCTTTCTCTTTCTGTTCCGAATTCACAGTTTGTCAATTCAACATATCTCATCGAAGTAAAAGACGGAAAAAATGTTGTTGCTAAACATGTGTATCAATCGTTTTGGTATGACATGCCACTTAGTTTGCTCAATTTGGATGTATCTATTGCCATGTTGGAAATCATCATGCAAAAAAATCAGATTGCAAAATTATTTAGCGGAAACGAAAGTGAGCGATTACTAAAGTTCAACAAGTTTTGGAAAGATAAAGACCCAACACCGAATACGGAGTTCAACGAGTTAATGGCTGAGTTTTATACCAGAATTGACCAGGCATTTAAAGAGTTTTCTACGCCACGAAACCCGGGTTTTGAGACCGATATGGGAAAAGTTTTCATTGTTTATGGTCCACCGGAAAAAAAAGAACGTTCATTTCCATCTAGTGGATTAGTTATTGAAACATGGTCGTATCCTAAAAGGGTATTTCAATTTCAAGCTTCATCCGGATTTGGTGATTTCCAATTGATAAAATAAATTTGCTTACTTTTTAGAAGATTATGCAGCGTTTTATAGGTATATCAATTGGGGATTTAAATGGCATTGGGCCTGAGATTATTTGTAAATCTCTTGGAGAGATTCATGATATGGGTATATTTTCACCCGTTATTTTCGCTCACCCTTCCATTTTACAATGGTATGCCGAACGTGCCGATTTCACCTTACCTGAAATCATCGAAACGGATATCTATCATTTGAAATCGGGCTTTATAAACGCTATACCGCTGGATTGTGTTGTCCCGAATATCATTCCGGGTAAAACAGATGAAAAATCAGCCAGATATGCCCAACAAAGTATTAAAGCTGCTACGGAGGCTGTACTTCAAGGTAAAACTCATGCTGTAGTTACTGCCCCCATTTCCAAAGAAGCCATGAGTTTGACTGGATTTAAGTTCCCGGGACATACAGAATACTTAGCTTCACTTTGTGGGAAAAATCATGAATCATTGATGGTTTTGGCTAACGATACCATTCGTGTTGCCTTGGTTACAGTTCATATTCCCGTTCGTAACATTGCAGATAAGATTACCCAAAAACATGTTTATAAAGTGGGAAATCTGTTTAAAAATGCGCTTAATAAAGATTTTGGCCTTGAAAATCCGAAAATTGCCGTACTAGGCTTAAATCCTCACGCAGGAGACGGCGGCGTTTTAGGAATGGAAGAAAAGGAACATATTGAACCGGCAATTCGGGCATTAAATGCACTAGGTAATAACTTTGAGGGTCCGTTTGCTGCTGATGGTTTTTTTGGCAGCGGAATGTGGAAATCGTATGATGGAATATTAGCTATGTATCACGATCAGGGTTTAATTCCATTTAAAACTTTAGCATTTCATTCTGGTGTGAATATTACCTGTAATTTACCTATTGTTCGAACATCACCAGATCATGGAACGGGTTTTAGTATTGCCGGAAAAGGCATTGCCGATACCCAATCTTTTATAGAAGCTTACAAAGCTGCACAAACAATCATTTTAAACCGAGGAAAAATCCAATAACTCTTCTCTACACTCATGAAACCGACTGATAATAAAAATATCTATCACGCTTTAGCTTACATATACGACGATTTAATGAAGGACATTAGCTATGAAGATTGGTCCGACTTTATAGACGAAGTGATTCAGACTCATTTTGAAGATGCAACAAGTATCTTAGAACTAGGATGCGGAACCGGTTCATTTGCGTTATCATTAGATGAATTAGATGCATATGACATAACAGCAACCGATCAATCAGCCCAAATGTTAGAAATAGCGCAAAGCAAAGCTGATTATGTAAAAAGTTCAATCACTTTTAAACAAATGAATTTTTTCTCCATTGAAGATAACAATACCTATGATGCCATCGTGATGTTGTTCGATTCAATGAATTACACCCAGAGTTCAGAAGAAATGGTGCATGTTTTAAAAGAAGTGCAAAAAGTTATGCACGAAGAAAGCATTTTTGTCTTTGATTTCACAACCCCGATTAACTCAAAAAATGCAGAAGAAACCTTAGATGAAGAAGGCGTTAGCGGCAACTACCATTTTAAAAGAGAAAACCGATATTTACCGTCAGAAAAAATCCATTACAACGAATTTGTAATTGAAGAATTAGATGATGAAGGTGAAGTAAAATCAAAATTCATGGAAGTACACAAGCAAAGAATTTATACCTTAGCGGAGGTTAAAGCTTGTGTCGAAAAAGCCGGCATGAAAGTTTTGGCCGCTTATGAAGGATTCGATTTAGTGGAAGCGAATGAGCAAAGCGATCGAATCACAATAGTTGCACAATGAGTAATGTAATTGAATTATCAAACGTAAGTTTACACTATGAATCCAAACCCATTCTGAAAAACGTCCATTTCAGTTTGGGTAATGGTGAGTTTGTTTATCTGATTGGTCCGACAGGAGCCGGGAAAAGTTCGTTTTTAAAACTTTTATATAAAGATGTTGAACCGGATGAAGGACAGATTAAGATTGCCGATTACGATTTGAATTCACTTAAAGACAAACAAGTTCCTTTTTTAAGACGCTCCTTAGGTATAGTTTTTCAGGATTTTCAGCTACTCCCGGATCGAAACGTTTATGACAACGTTGCCTTTGCTATGCATGTAGTCGGGGCAAAAAATACTCAAATTAAACAACGTGTAATTGAAGCGTTACAAATGGTTGGCTTGAGTCAAAAACGCCATGAAATGCCAAACGATTTATCCGGTGGAGAACAACAGCGAGTGGTGATTGCAAGAGCCTTAGCTAACGAGCCAAGAATTATGTTAGCCGATGAACCTACCGGCAACTTAGATCCTTTTGCTACTATTGAAATAATGAACTTACTGAAGACCATAAATAACCGTGGAATGGCTATATTAATGGTTACACATAACTATGATGTAGTCAAGAAATATAAATATAGAACGGTTAGACTTGAAAACGGAGACCTTAAAGAAGTTACTATATAGTAGTCCATAAATAAGGATAAGTATGAAACACATTCTCGTTACCGGCGGAGCAGGATATATTGGCTCACATACCGTTTTAGAACTTTTAAAAGCCGATTATAAAGTCACCGTTGTTGATAATTTAATGAACGCTAAGGAGGAATCGCTTCATAGAGTTAGCTTTTTAACCGGAAAAGAACTCGAATTTGTTGAATTAGATCTATGTGACAAAACTCATCTTTTTGATTTGTGCGAGACTTCCAATTTTGATGCTGTGATTCATTTTGCTGGGCTAAAATCCGTAGGAGAGTCGGTTGCTATGCCCTTGCATTATTACGAAAACAATCTCTTGTCAACACTTAACCTTCTCGAAGCAATGAAGAAGTTTTCTATTCGAGATTTAGTGTTTAGTTCATCAGCAACTGTTTACGGAGATCCCGCAACGGTACCAATCACCGAGGATTTTCCTTTAAAAGCAACCAATCCATATGGCAGAACAAAATTATTCATTGAAGAAATCCTAAGAGATTGGTCTATTGCTGAACCTGAAAAACGAATTGCTATACTTCGTTATTTCAACCCCGTCGGAGCGCATGAATCTGGGCTTATTGGAGAAGACCCAAATGGCATTCCGAACAATCTAATGCCGTATATCACACAAGTTGCCGTTGGGAAATTGCAACAACTTTCTGTTTTTGGAAGTGATTATCCGACTCATGACGGAACGGGTGTACGAGATTATATTCATGTTGTAGATTTAGCGAATGGGCACTTAAAAGCGATTGAAGCCCTAGATTCTTTAACAGGATGCCACGAAATTAATTTAGGAACAGGTAGCGGCTACAGCGTTCTAGATGTTGTTAAAGCATTTGAAAAAGCTTCCGGAAAAACTATTGCCTATAAATTAGTTGATAGACGTCCGGGCGATGTAGCAGCATGTTACGCTGATCCAATAAAAGCGAAAAACGTATTAGGCTGGGAGGCAAAATTTGGAATCGATGACATGTGTCGAGATGCCTGGAAGTGGCAAAGTGAAAATCCAAATGGCTATGAATAAATCATTTTTCCTTTATTCACTACTTTTTATTGTACAATTTGTACTTGCGCAAGGTGTACAATCGCAAAATTCAACAACAGATACTATCGAATTCACCGTTAAGTCCGATAGTTACCCATTAACTTTGTTTATTTCAAGTATTGAGTCCAAACTCACTATTTCTAAAGATACTTCCTTTGTAGTAAACCGTGCTACAACACAATTGAACTTTTTAGGGCTTTATCAAAACAAACCGATTCAATATAACTTGATGCATCTGAAGAGAAATACGTACACATTATTCTTTTCTAAATCTCTGCTTTACAAAAAGCCTTATACGAATGTATCATCCTCATCGGAACCCAACCTAGTAATTACAACAGATGATAAAACAATCATTCATATAAACGGAGAAGGGGTCTCTTCTTCACATTATTCATACTTTACCAACAAAATAGACACTATTTCTATTAAGCTTAAGAGCAATTTCAAAACGTATAAAAAGAGAATAATAGTCGATCCATTTAGAACAATTTCTTTTAAAAAGAATATTTACTTACAAAAGAGTACACTCACAACGTTTTCAATATTGCCCGGAGTTTCTCAGTATCTAACTAATCAAAACTTTAAAGCAATGGGCTTAGGCTTCCTATTTGTTAGCAGTGTAACAGGCTTTTATGTCAGTAATGATTTACTTCAGCAATACAAGAAAGAATATGCATTAAATGAATATAAACTAACAACGACGGATCATATTCAAGAGTGGCTTTCAATTCCGGATAGGCAAGCCAATTTAAATAATTATAAAACATCGGCTCGATTGTATAAAAATATATCACTTGCGCTCATCATTGGTTCAACTACCTATTCTATTTTTGATATAGTCTATTTCAACTGGAAGGTTTTTGATAAATTCTCAGTAAACCCAATAGAAAATCAATTCACTTTTAAACAATCGTTTTAACAAAAAAGCCCGCATGTACGGGCTTTTTTGTTAAAACGATAAAGCAAGTCCAATTGCTAACATCCATCGGTCACTATCATAAGAGCTGTTTTTAATTTCTTTTAAATCGACAGCTCTAATTCTGTATTCCATAAATGGTTTGATAAACGGAATTGTCGAAAACTCAAAACCAATTGTTCCATACAATGGATATTGATTCTGAGAATCAGCTACTTCACCTACATTGGGAACTTCAAATTTAAAATCCGTTTTTTCATAAGCGATGCCTAAACCTGCATAAGGATTTACAAATGGAATCACGCTTACTTTTGCCATCAAAGAAGCATCGAGAATTAATACACTCGTCTCTCCAAAGACTTGTCCCCCGACTTCGTAACCATCAGAGTTAAACACACTTCCTCGTAATCTTGAGTTTAATGATGCAACACCAAGATCAACAATACTCGTCTCAAAATGAGCGGTTAATCCTGTATTTGGTGCAGTGGAACTATAGGCATATCCAAGTCCAAAACTTTGTGCTTTAGCTGAAAACACTCCCGCAATTATTAGTACGGCTAAAAGGGTAATTTTTTTCATAGTAGTAAACTTATTTAGGTTTCTTTAAAAGTAAACGATGTTCACTTTAGATAAAAAGTATTTTGAACAGTTTTAAAACGTAATGACCATTAACTTGTTTCTCTTGAATTAAACTACATCATTTTTTTAAGTGATATAATTATTCTAACCCAATAAGACCTTTTCCTTGACTCAAAGTGCATAAAAGCATTGTGAATCAAATAGTGCATCCTTTGTTTTCTTTTATCATTGATTAAATATTTATTTTATTCTATCATTGACCGAACAGTCAGTCATAGAACTATGTCGCCTCGCACAAAAGAAGATTTCAAACAAATTCGTGATGAGAAAAGAAAACTCATTATCGAAACTGCACTTCGCTTATTTGCTCTTAATTCCTTCCGAGGAACAAGTATTGATCAAATTGCAAAAGAAGCCGGAATCTCTAAAGGTTTGATTTACAATTACTTCGAAAGTAAAGATGAACTACTCTTTTCTATTTTTCAGTTTTATTTTGATGAACTCCCAGAACTATTTAAAACAAAAACAGTATTGACCAACCCGATTGATTTGTTTAAATCTTCAATTGAAAAACTTGTGAGCGATTTAGAATCCAATCCGGAACATTGGACACTTTTCTACATTTTGAGTTATCAATTTTTGATGGATAAAGGCGTAAAAGAAAAATTCGCGGATCAAGATGCGGCAATTGTCAACACTGTGATAGAAGTTCTTCGGTTACTTAACATTTCTAATTACGAATTTGAGGCATTCCGTTTTGTTGCTCTCTTTCATGGTGCAATCATTTCGTTTTTATATGAACCGAATTTCCCGATTCGTACGGTTTTAATGACCGAAGTAAACCGTTATTGTAACATTAATCAATCAGCACATTAAGGAGAATATTTATGCGATTTTATTCAACACTATACGTTTTATGCGTTTTCCTCTCCTTTTTGGCGACTTCACTTTCTGCGCAAACGGCATACGAAATCGTAAAAAAATCGGATGATTTAGTACGCGGAAAATCATCAGAGGCAACGATTACCATGACTATCGTGCGTCCGGATTGGTCCCGCAGCATTAGCATGAAGTCATGGGCTTTAGGTACCGAATATTCACTTACTGTAATTACTCAACCTGCACGTGACAAAGGCACCGTATTCCTAAAACGCAAAAACGAAATTTGGAATTGGGTTCCAAATATTGGGCGCTCAGTTAAGCTCCCGCCTTCAATGATGATGCAATCCTGGATGGGTTCAGATTTCACAAATGACGACCTCGTAAAAGAATCTTCTGTTTTGGAAGATTACAGCCATGAAATGTTATCAGAAGAAACCATTGATGGTAAACCGGCTTGGAAAATTAAACTCACGCCTAAACCGGATTCCCCGGTTGTTTGGGGAAAAGTTATTATGTGGATTACTCAAAAAGACTTTCACCAACTGAAAACTGAATTTTATGATGAAGACGATTTTTTGGTGAATACATTAATCGGTAGCGAAATTAAAACTTTCGACGGCAGAAGTTTACCATCCAAAATGGAAATGATTCCGGCTGATAAACCCGGAAATAAAACGGTGTTTGTTTATGAGGATTTGAAATTTAATATCAATGCAAAACCTTCATTTTTCAGTATTCAAAACATGAAAAAGATGGGAGAATAATACATGCTTCACTTCTATTTGATATTAGCCTGGCGAAATCTCTGGCGAAATAAACGACGGACGTTCATCACCATGTTTGCCATTTTTTTCTCCATTTTTTTTGCTTTGATGATGCGTTCCATGCAACTTGGCTCATATGGAAGCATGATTGAAAACACGGTTGGTCGTTACACGGGGCACATTCAGGTTCACAAAAACGGATATTGGGATTCCCGTTCTTTTGAAGATTTATTTTTTGATGAAGACGAATCCATACTCAAAAAAATTCAAGCCAATACAGAAATCAGCTTAGTTGCGCCGCGTTTGGAATCGTTTATGTTAGCTGCCGGCGACCATAAATCCAGAGCAACGCTAGTTGTCGGGTTTAATCCTGAAATTGATAAGCATCTTTCTAATGTGCCGAAATTTATCAGCGAAGGCCGATATTTTAATGCTTCAGATTCCAATGCAGTTGTAATTTCAAATGGTTTAGCTGAATATTTGAATCTGCATCCCGGCGATACATTAATTGCATTAGGTCAGGGTTATCACGGTATTTCTTCTAACGCAGCATTCCCGATTATAGGAATTGCCAAACTAAGTTCGCCGGAACTGAACAGAGCTTCTGTTTTTTTACCGATACAAACTGCTCAATATCTATTTGGCGCAGAAAACGGACTTACATCCTATTCCATTTTGGTTGATAATCCGTCAAAATTCAAGGAAATCGCACATAAATTAACAAATGAACTTCAAAATCCGGATTTAGAAATCATGGATTGGCAAGTCTTGATGCCTGAGCTCATCCAAGCTATCGAAGTGGATAGTTCTAGCGGACAAATTATGCTTTTTGTTCTTTATTTGGTGGTCGGTTTTGGAATTTTCGGAACGGTTTTAATGATGATTTCGGAGCGTAAATTTGAATTGGGTGTCATGCTGGCATTAGGCACCGGAAGAAAATACATCGGCACACTGCTCTGTGTCGAATTATTTATTCTCACATTGCTTGGCTCTGTAATTGCCTTGGGATTCACCTATCCGATTTTGTGGTATTTATATCTAAATCCTATTCCACTAACCGGAGAAATGGCAGAAATGATGCTCAATTATGGAATGGAACCTATTATCCCGTTTGCAGCGTCATTTGAAGTGATGTATTCGCCCATTTCCGTGATTTATATACTTATCGGATTAATCAGTTTTTACCCAATTCGTTATGCTTTTCGCTTAAACCCAATTGAAGCCATGAAATAAGGAGTTTATGATGACTATTCAACTTGGTTGGAAAAATATTTGGAGAAACCCCGTTCGCAGTATTGTTGTAATAAGTGCGGTTGTGATTGGTGTTTGGGCTGCTATATTTATTTCAGCTTTATCAAACGGATTGACTTCGCATTACCTCTCATCACAGTTAGATACCTATATTGGTCATGCCGCCATAAGTACTCAAGCCTTTTGGGATGAAAGAACGAGTGAACACATCATCCCAAATGAACAATTAGCTCCTGTAATTAAAGCCTTAGAACGTGATTCGTTGGTAAAATCTCTCACACCGATTACAATAGCTGAAGGCATGATTGCCAGTGCAACCTATTCGTCTGGTGTGCAAATTCGGGGAATTGATATCGCTAGCGATACTACTTGTTTTAATACACATACCTTTTTGACCGAAGGCTCTTATCTCGGAGAATCGTATAAAAATCAGATTGTATTAGGTGAAAAACTCGCGAAAAAGCTCAATGTGAAGTTACGTTCAAAAGTAGTACTCACCTTTCAACAAATTGACGGTTCCATCAGTTCTGCGGCGTTTAGAGTCGGCGGAATAATAAAAACACCGAATTCTGCAATGGATCAAATGCGTGTAATCGTAAAACAAACAGATTTACAGCAATTATTAGGTAATGCAACCGCGGTTCATGAATGGAGCATTTTTTTGAATGATGCCAAAGCCGTTAATACTTGGATTCCAACCTATAAACAAGACTTACAAGGGGATTTAGCCATAGAATCCTGGCTCGAAAAAGCGCCGGAATTAGCTTATATAGAAAACTCCATGGACTTATACTTGTATATCTTTATGGGGATTATCGTGTTAGCACTTGTACTCGGAATCGTGAATACAATGCTTATGGCTATTCTTGAACGTACTCGCGAATTGGGAATGTTGATGGCAATCGGAATGCCGCGAATGAAAGTCTTTAACATGATTATTTCTGAGACAATCACACTTTCTTGTATCGGTGCACCATTGGGTTTATTTCTAGCTTGGTCATCACTCAAACTAATGGGAAAACATGGTTTGGACTTAAGCGCTTTCGCCGATGGACTTGCAGCTTACGGAATGAGCTCGGTTGTTTATCCTGATTTAAAAATGGAATATTTGATTACCATTTCTGTACTGATTTTTGTGGCTTCATTATTAGCTGCTTTGTATCCGGCTTTAAAAGCCATCAAACTAAAACCTTTGGAAGCCATTCGTTTACACTAAGGAGGATTTCATGGCTATTATTTCTGTTTCCAATGTCGAAAAAATCTACAATCCTGATACGATTCCGGTTCACGCACTCAAACAAGTAAATCTGGAAATTCAAAAAGGGGAATTCACCGCAATTGTGGGTCCATCTGGTTCCGGAAAAACGACTTTATTAAATTGCATTGGAGGTCTAGATACGGTGAGCTCCGGCACAATTCACATCAAAAACATAGATTTAACCAATCTGACAGATAAAGAACTCATCAAATTCAGGTTGAATCACATTGGATTTGTTTTTCAGGCTTATAACTTAATTCCGGTTTTAACCGCACTCGAAAACGTGGCTTTTATTCTTCAATTACAAGGAAAGTCAACGAAAGAAGCACATTCTTTAGCCAAACAAATGCTGGATTCGGTTGGACTTTCTGAGCGTATTCACAATCGTCCGGCTCAACTTTCCGGCGGCCAACAACAACGTGTAGCTGTTGCGCGAGCCTTAGCTTCCCAGCCGGATTATGTTTTAGCTGATGAGCCAACCGCAAACTTAGATTCTGAATCAGCATCGAAATTATTGGACATTATGGAGCGCTTAAACGCCGAACAAGGAGTAACTTTTTTGTTTTCTACACATGATGAACGAGTTATTCGCCGAGCAAAACGAGTAGTAACACTTCGTGACGGTGCCATTTCCTCCGATGCCAATCAATAAAGCAACTATGAAATCCAAACTCGTTTTACTGTTTTTGTTGATTCCTTTTGCAACGGCAACTTCTCAGAATTTTAGCTACAAAGGTTACCTCAAATATTTAAGCGGATTCAACAGCGGAAATACGTTTTCACCGATTTATTACAATGGAATTGTGCATCAGCGTTTGGAAACAACCACCAAGTTTGGAGAATATTTCATCTTAAAAGCGGATGTTCGAAACCGTTTGTTTCACGGTTTTTCGGTTGATGACGCCGGTTTGTATCAATCTATATTGGAGATGGATAACGGTTGGAAGGACTTAACGTTTGTGCCCTTTTCAAACAATGACTTCATTTTTCAGACGGTTATTGACAGACTGCAATTTACAGCCGATTATAACGAATGGCAGTTTAATCTCGGAAGACAGCGTTTGAATTGGGGAAAAAGTATGGTTTGGTCACCCAATGATTTATTCAATAACTACGCTTTTTTAGATTTTGATTATGAAGAGCGTCCGGGTTCTGATGCCGTTCATCTCTCGTATTCGTACAGTTTTGCATCTGATGTACAACTTGCCTTTAAACCGGGAAAAGCAAAAAATCAATCGGTTTACGCGGCCATGTGGCGAACAAATATTGAATCCATTGCCTACGACATCCAGTTTATTCTTGGAAAATTCCACTCTGATTGGGTTTTGGGCGCAGGTTGGGCCGGATATATTCAAAATGCAGGATTTTCAGGAGAATTATCCGTTTTTAATCCGTCGGAAAAAACAACACTTGCAAGTTCATTTGGGCTTAACTACCAGTTTGAAAATGGTTTATTTGCCCAAACTGAATTTCTGTACAATGGCGGATATGCATCCAATCAAACCAATTCGTCTTTATTTACACCTCCTTCACCCAAAAACCTATTCCCGGCTCGACAGGCATTTTATGCCAATGCAAGTTTTTCTATTACTCCTTTAACACAAGCTGGGATTGGAATAATGAGCAGTTTAGATCAGCAAATCCATGCTATTTTACCGCAAATCAACTTTTCTTTGACACAAGACATCGACTTTTTTATAGTTGCACAAATTTTCCGAGGTGATTTACTCGCAAATGCGGCAACACAGCAAAATGCGTTGTATTTGCGCATAAAATGGAGTTACTAAGAATCGAATAAATCCAACGTTTCGTTTTTGGTCTCTTTAGTTGTATCCAAGTCTGAAGCAAAATCCTTTAAATACTGCTTCATAATCACTTTTTTTAGGGTTGATTCACTGCTCATAAAACGAATCTTTCCAAAAATCGGACGTTCGAACCAGGCTCTATCAAATCGACCTAAAATCCAGAAAATACCCGAATAGGAATTCGGATCGCGTCCGTCAATAGCATATTTGTTGTTTAACTCTATCATGATTTCCAATGCAACCCGAGCATTTGGAGTCCATTCTAAAATCTTTTTACCCCAGAGCATTCTTAAATAATTATGAATCCGCCCATCTCTGACTAATTCTCGTTGTGCTGCATTCCAAATTTTATCATGAGTTTTGGCTTGTTCAAACTGTTCCAGGGTATACAAATACACACGCTCATCTTTCTCATGTTCACTTAAGGTTTGCTTTGCCCAATCAGGTAAAGAGTCAAAGGCATCGTAATTCGGTTCATGATGAGCAAAATGATGTCCGACTTCCCGCCACGTAATCAATTCATCTAAAAACGATTCAATAAAAGAATATCCGCCAAAAAACGACCCACTTTGCCCGTTTTTATAGGTTATTTGGTTGATATCCCACGATTTCGGTTGTTTTTCTAAAACCGATTGAACCATTTCCTGTTCGGAAATCTTTCCAAAATGCAGATAGCCGCTCATATTACTTACGGCTTGTTTATCAGGATGATTTCTGTCCTCACCATAATGAAGCAGTTTTGAATCTAAAAATACTTGGTAAGCTTTTAAGGCTTCTTTACGAGTACCTATTTCTGCGATAGGTTTCACGGTATGATCGATCGGAAGCTGAGAAATAAAATCCTGTTTGCTGATTTCCAGTTTCCAGAACGGTTTTTTAGAGAAATTCAGGTCTATATGTTTTTGATTTATAAGCTCATCCATCGGTTGCTTTAAGGGCATATTTTGCATGGATTCCACAAAATACTTCTGCATCGTTTTTCTGAACAAAAAAGCCAGATACGGAGCCTTATCTGTCAAACCGAATGGAATTAAACCGTTGGAATCAATAACTATATAACTACACGATACCTTTTGTGAAACCGAATCATTGTTTTTTTTCATGATGAAAACGGGATTATCATCACTCACAATGGCACAAGCGCGTTTTTCCAACTCATAAATTAACCCCTTACCTGCTTTTGGAGCTTCTTCCCAATATCCAAAATAATTCCAACCATTTTTTTCCGCCAATTGATGATTTTCTTCCATTCCCTGCATCACATACAGGTGAAATCGATCACAAGCCCAGGGGTAAGTTGCACTCAAACCTTCATAAATAAGCAAAGGTTTTTGCAGATAATTCGCCAGATTAACAGCGTATTCTAAACTGAAATTATATTCAAAACGTCTGTTAATTTGCATCCAATAGAGAACGTATTCGCCATTTTCGCGAATGGATTGTGCATTTAGACGTCTTACTCGTTTTTGATTAAATGGTGATAAAAGCACCGGTAACTCATTCAGTTTCATGCACTAAGAAACCACTATTATAAAAAAATCGTTTACATTGGCTCAACATTTGTAGTACTTCATATAAAATTCATAAGAAAAGTTTAATTATAAACAGTGTAACAAAGCACAGTTCGTAGCGTAGCGAGAACGAAAATAAATAGGAGAAACTCATGGCTAAATTAGCACGTTCGACATACGACAAGAAATTATTCGGTATTTGCGGTGGAATTGCCAATTATTTCGGATGGGATGCAACAGTAGTAAGACTTATTTTCGTAATCGGAACCATATTAGGATTCGGTTCATTTATCCTGATTTATTTCGTATTACTTTTCTTAATGCCAAATGATTAATTGATTTTTGTATCTCCTACTAAAGCCATTCAGTGACGCTGAGTGGCTTTTTTTATGCCATTTTTTTCTTGAAGATTCTATAAGAGCAATCCCAAGTACTAACATCTTATCTGCATTTAGTACCTTTCTTCAAATGAAACTATTGTATTGCTGCCACGCTGATAATTACCATATTGAAAAATGGATTCCTGCCATGCAGCAAGTTGGTATTGATGTAGAGGTTTTAACCTTTCGTCCGAACTCAAGCCTTTCCATTGCACAACATATCGCAAATCCGATTTTTAATAACATTACTTGGTTTGACTTTTGGGCATTAGCACCTAAAATCCGTCAGGTTTATCATGAGATTCAAGCTGATGTGCTCCTTTGTTCCTTTGCATCTACTTATGGATTAGCCGGATATTTGAGCGGAATTAAACCCTTATTCGTTCAAACTTGGTCAAGAGATATTGGCGCAGATGCTTCAGTAAATACAAAAGATGCGTGGATTTCAAGAATAATTTCCCGGCATATATGTAAGCAGGCAAATGGTATTACAACTGACGGTCCACACTTTAAAGCTTTCGTTGAAACAAATTGGCCTGAGATTTCTCAAACAAATATTCTTTCAACTTGGTGGGGAATCGATACAGATTTCTGGAAATCGAGTCCCGAAGAAAAAAAGAACGCACGTATAAAACTGAATATTCCGAATGATTCAAAAGTGATAATAAGTCCGCGAGGAGTCTATTGGTATTACAGACCGCATGAAGTATTAAAAGCATTATTACATGTTCTGGAACAACAGTCCGACAGTTTTGTGATTATCCCGACCTTGAATCATGAACGAGATTCCGAAACGGCTTCCTTCTTGTCTGAATTAAACAGACACCCGAGAGCGCTTATAATTGACGAGTTTCTTGATAAAAACAAGTTCAAAACTTTATTGCAAGCATCTGATTTATTGCTTTCTGTACCTCTATTTGATGGGATTTCAGAAGTAGTACAAGAAGGAATTGCTTGTGGATTAGTTCCCGTTTTGAATCCGATTCCTGCCAATAAAATAATTGCTTCTGAAGGACTACAAGTTGAATTTACAGCATCTACTCAACCAAAAGCGTATGAACTTTCCACATCTTTGGTAAATGCAATTAAGCAACTAAATGAAAGCTCTATTTTATCTAATAATGTAGAATTGATTCAGCAAAAATGTGACGTTAAGCAAACTGCGAATCAACTTAAAAACTTCCTAAATTTAATCAGCTAAGCAAGGATTTATTTCTGATTATATCCCAATCCACGTAAAAAGCTTTCTTTCTCTCTCCACTTTTCTCTCACTTTTACAAATAGTTTTAAATGAATGCGTTTTCCAATAAACGTCTCGATTTCCTTACGTGCAGCAGTACCCAAACGTTTGAGTTTTATACCGCCTTTTCCGATTAAAATTCCTTTTTGTGAGTCGCGCTCAACTATTATATCTGCATCAATATGATCTATAGTTTCCGTTTCTTGGTATTGGATGATATCAACAGCACAGGAGTATGGAATTTCCTGCTCGTATTGCAAAAATATTTGTTCACGAATCATCTCTGATACAAAAAAACGTTCCGGATGTTCACTCAATTGGTCTTTTGGATAAAATGGCGGGCCAAGCGGTAAATACTCTTTAATCAATTTCTTGAGCTCCACTACACCGGAACCTTCTAAAGCACTTATAGCAAAGGCACCTTTAAACTTGAATTGCTCGTTGAATTGTTCTAAAAGAATCTGAGCCAGTTCCTGTGTAACCAAATCAATCTTATTTATGATGAGAAACACAGGGGCACGAAGCTTCTTCAACTGCTCAAAAATTGCCGTATGATCCCATTTAGTGTCAGAAGCATCAACCAATAAAAAAACGACATCGGCATCTTCACCCGCTTGTTGCACATATCCCATCATTACTTCATGCAGGCGATATTTCGGGTTAATTATCCCAGGCGTATCTAAGAAAATTACTTGTGAGTTTTCATCAGATAATATTCCAATAACCCGATTTCGGGTTGTCTGAGGTTTGTGAGACACAATAGACAATCTTGAACCAACCAAAGCATTCATCAAGGTAGATTTTCCGGCATTTGGTTTTCCTACCAATGCTACATAACCCGATTTATGTGTGGCAGGATTAAACGATGAAGGAAGTTCACTTGGGGATTCCTGAGGAACTATCGGTTCTTGATCTTCATCATCTTGTAAAAAATCGTCGAGTGTAAACTTTGCCATCTTAACCTTTGTATGCGTTTATTATATCTGCCATTTCACGAACTACGGTTCCCAATCCCTTAAAAACAGCTTCAGCTATCATGGCATGACCAATACTGATATCGTGTAAGTGCGGAACTTTCGCTAATAAATCATGAATATTTTCGAAGTTCAAACCGTGTCCTGCGTTCACTTTCATTCCTTTTTCATGAATAAGTTCAGCAGCTTTGGCTAATCTGTCTAATTCATAATCTCTGGCTTTTCCCGATGCCAATGAATAGGTTCCCGTATGCAATTCTACCGCATAAACACCCAATTCTGAAGCCAATTCTATCTCATGCGGATTGGGGTCTAAAAATAGACTTACTGGCACTTCTGCTGTATGCAATATGGGAATTACTCGGTTTTGATAATCTTCAAACACTTTAGACAAGTTCAGTCCGCCTTCAGTAGTAAGTTCTTGTCTGCTTTCTGGTACCAATGTGCTTAATTCAGGCTTGATTTCTGAGCAAATTTGCAACATTTCATTTGTTGCTGCCATCTCAAAATCTAAATACGTATCTAATTCTGAATTAAACTGAAATACATCGAAATCTTTAATATGTCGGCGGTCTTCACGTAAATGAAATACAATTCCTTCTGAACCATGTTGAAGACAAACTTTTGCTGCTTCAAGCACATTCGGATTCCCTTCACCGCGTGCATTTCTAAGAGTTGCAATATGATCGATATTTATTAAGAGCCGTGCCATTTTTATCCGAGGTTGGGATTGAGTATTATTGGCTGAATATAAATCAACCAAAGATTAAGTTTTTCAAATTTCTTGTAAATGAAAGTTATTGAACATTATCAAAAGGCTACAGAACCTCTCATCTCATTTGAAATTATTCCGCCAAAAAGAGGATCTTCGATTAAACCTGTTTTTGAGGCTCTAGATAAAATCAACAAATTTCACCCGCCTTTTATTGATGTTACTTCTCATGCTGCAGAAGCATATTACGAAGAGTTATCAGATGGAACCGTAAAACGCCATATTAAGCGTAAACGTCCGGGCACAATCGGACTTTGTGCAGCCATTAAACATCGTTACGGCGTTGACCCTGTTCCGCATGTAATCTGTAAAGGTTTTACTAAAGAAGAAACTGAAGATGCGTTAATCGAATTGAATTATCTAGGTATTCATAATGTGCTAGCGGTTCGAGGTGATGACCATGTGGCACCGAAACCAATTGCAAAAGATCGTACCGTAAATGAATACGCTATTGACCTTGTAAAACAAGTAAAATCAATGAATAAAGGTCAATATTTAGAGAAACTTTTTGATGCAGAACCAACTGATTTCTGCGTGGGCGTAGGCGGATACCCGGAAAAACATTTTGAAGCGCCAAATTTAGATTGGGATTTAAAACGCCTTAAAGAAAAAGTGGATGCCGGAGCAGATTATATCGTAACACAGCTCTTTTTTGATAATCAAGTGTATTTCGACTTTGTGAAAAAATGCCGCGATATTGGCATTCAGGTTCCAATTATTCCGGGCTTAAAAGTTTTAACAACGGCTAATCACATTACATCGCTACCCAAATCTTTCTTTATTAATATTCCTTCTGCACTTTCTGAGGAAGTTAGCCGGAACCCTGAACGTGCTCGTGAAATCGGTATTGAATGGGCAACGATGCAAGCTAAAGATTTATTAGATAACGGTGTTTGCGGTTTACATTTCTATATAATGACGAATCCGAGTCCGGCTGTTGAAGTAATTGAAAAGCTGCCACTCGCTACCAAACACTGCAAATAAACCCCGTTTTTTGAGATGATTGCCGTACAAAATTGGTTTCATTTCAAAAAAAAAGTACTTTCGTTAATGCTTAGGGAAAAACAAATACTATTCAGGGTAGTACTTTTTGCGGGAATTGCACTTTTCGCATTGGGTTGTGCTGGCGGTAAACGTGTTAGTACATCAAAAATCAAAGCCGTTGAAAACAAACTAGACCAAGCTTATGACTTTTGGCAAGGGACACCTTACATCTTAGGCGGTGATAATAAACGCGGAATCGATTGTTCAGCTTTAATGATGCTGATAATGAAAGATCAATTCGGTGTAAACGTTCCTCGAACCACTAGAGAACAACTAAAAAAAGGTAAACGAATTACGGCAAAAAGCTTGCTTCCCGGTGATTTTGTCTTCTTTAAAACCGGAGCGGACACCTATCATGTCGGGGTGATTATTCGTCCGGGGAAGTTCATGCACGCATCTACATCTAAAGGTGTTATTATTTCTGAGCTCAACAACCCCTATTGGAGAGAACGAATTATTGGATTTCGAAGATTTTTGTGATGGCTGATGGCTGATGGCTGATGGCTGATGGCTGATGGCTGATGGCTGATGGCTGATGGCTGATGGCTGATGGCTGATGGCTGATGGCTGAT
>SBGQ01000183.1 GCA_006226965.1 bacterium
CTCAGCACCTTCGGGCGGTTTGCTAAAATTGTCCGACCAACTTTAGCGGGAGGCCTTCTCCCATCATTTCTCTATCTTCGTCAGGACACACACAGCACCTACCCAAAAGTGGCGGTGACGTGCTTCGTAGGACAGTTTTGTGTATATTTGAACGGTAGTTCTCCGAATGAAAGTTGGTGCTTAAAATCGCCACCTTCGGGTAGCTGCAAAACGTTATAGCGCATTCTTGTGACGTCAATAATTCCTAAATCTCACTTTGCTATCATCGCCTTAGCTTTCCTATTCGCAGGCTTGGCGGTATTTCTAACTTATAAATACAACTCCTATGAGCACCACACAGGCGTGACAGTTCCACACTATACATACTCGAAAGACAGAGGCGTGCTCATCGCCGAATATCAATCTCCAGAAACTCCAAGTAAAATCTACTTTACCAGAGTAGCCGGACACAATGGTTGGAGCAAGTCCTTTTCACATGAATACACTGGTGGATTTATAGACTCTGTTCCATTTAGCCAATTGATTAAAATAAACGCAAATGACACAACAGTAGCGTGGTTTGAAAAGGAAAGTAGAGTCGGACTTAACTTCATAACTACTTTACCAAACACCCTTTCTTTAACAGATTCCTCTGATAAAGTTTTACTCACCTATACCTTAGACACGACATTTCAAGAAAACATCGAAAATGATAATCTAGAATACTTTTGGGAGGGAATGATAGAGATAATAAAATATGTGGATTAACGCGCTATAACACGGGCCTAAGCAAATTCTTAGATCCGCTTCGCAACACAGGTCAGAGTTGGCTTACTTGGCTAAACTTAACCTGCACTTCGTCCGCAATCGAACCTTTTTCTTAACTTGAATCCGCATCCCCAACTATGCATCGTTTTCAATTCGCACCAGAACTTGCATAGGCCCGGGACCGTTATGGGTAATGGTAAGAAACCGACAACAATGACATTTGAAACACATAATATTTCATCACTTTTAGACAAATACATTGAGAGTATTTTCTATTACAATGACTTTGTGCCTGAACATAGTATAGAAAAGGTAATTCCGACAGGAAACATCTTTATTCTTATCGAACTTGACGGATATGAAAGAAAAACTTTTAACAATCAACTAGAACCCATTGGACATTTTAAAAATAGTTGGGTTTCAGGTATGCAACAGAAACATTTGAATATTTCAGCACATAAGAATTCTGAAATGCTAATTGTTCAATTTAAACCCTTTGGAGCATATCCATTTTTAAAAGTGCCAATTATCGAACTGAATAATAAAGTTGTTCAAGCCGAGAACTGTTTTGGAGAAAGTATTTTGAAACTTCGTGAAGTAATTATTTCAAAAAAAATCATTTCTGACAAATTCAAGACGGTTGAAAAATGGTTGTTGGAAATATTTGACGATAAGAAAATACCGCCAAAGAATATAATTGACTTCATGAAAACACTTCAAAGTCAGCCTTTTTCGAAACACAATGAATTACTAAAAGACTATCCCAAGACGAGTAAAAACCTCATTGACCAGTTTAAAAAATATTGTGGTTTGACACCAAAAGTCTTTCATAGGATTTTTCGTTTCAACACTTTGTTGGCAAAAATCAACCAAAAACAGGAAATAGTTTGGACTGATATTGTCTATGAAACAGGATATTCAGACCAATCACATTTTATAAAGGAGTTTCAGGAATTCAGTGGATTTAATCCAACTCAATTTATTAAAAACGGGTACAATGATTCTGTTCCGAATTTTTTACCTCTTGACAAGTAGGTTAATTTTCTACAATACATTGAGTAAACTACGGAGTAAATTTGTGCCAAATTTAAAACGATATAAATTATGGACATTTCAACACTTAATTGGTTTGCGGTTATTGTAGCGTCACTTTCAAATTTTCTAATTGGTGGACTTTGGTATTCACCGCTACTTTTTGGCAAGGTATGGATGAAAGAGAACAACTTCTCTGATGATGACCTAAAAAAAGGAAATATGGCAAAAATTTTTGGACTAACCTTTCTTTTTTCAATTGTAATGGCGTTCAATTTAGGAATGTTTTTAAATGATGTCAATACAACAACAAGTTGGGGAGCTATTGCAGGATTTTTGGCAGGGTTTGGATGGGTAGCAATGTCCATTTTTACAATCGGGCAGTTTGAAAGGAAATCCACAAAATATATGCTCATTCACGGTGGATATGTTACAATTAGTTTTATTGTAATGGGTTTAATAATTGGACTTTGGAGATAACCAGAACTATGGATAAAGCAACACAAACAATGATAGACAACCTGCATAAAAATACAGGAAGGTCTTTGGAACAATGGATTGAAATTGTGAAATCTCAAAACTTTGCAAAACACGGAGAGATAGTAAAGTTCCTAAAAGAACAGCACGAATTTACTCACGGATTTGCAAACCTTGTAGCACACAAAGCAAACGAATCGGATGCAGGTTCATCAGATAATCAAGACGACTTGATAACTAAGCAATATAAAGGTAAAGAACATTTTAAAGTAATTTACGACAAACTAATTTCTGAAATTCAGACTTTCGGAAACGACATTGAAATTGCACCGAAAAATTCTTATGTGAGTTTAAGAAGAAAAAAACAATTTGTGACTTTAAATCCTGCAACAAAGACACGTTTCGAGATTGGTATCAACTTAAAAGGACAAGAGCCTAAAGGGAAATTAGAACCCGAAAAACCTAACGCAATGTGTTCTCATAAAATAAACCTTACTGACATAATAGACATTGACAAAGAAGTAATTGAATGGATAAGAACAGCATATAACAAAGCAGGATAGAAGAACCACTACCCATAACATCACCTATACGCAGCAGGGGTTTCGTGCTTCGTAGGACAGGAAAGTAGTAAATTTGAAGTTCAGCCCTTCGTAGGAAGTTTAGTGGTTAAAATCCCTGCCTGCGTATAGGTGAGAACCGTTATAGAGCATGAAGAAAGCACTCGAAATATTGCCCATTTTAGTACTTCTATTTAGTTGTTCGACAAAAGAAAAAAATGATAATTCAGTTCAATTCTA
Organism: bacterium; assembly: GCA_006226965.1. GTDB lineage: Bacteria > Bacteroidota > Rhodothermia > Balneolales > M1805 > M1805. Next base: position 3,057 of record SBGQ01000183.1, read on the forward strand.
TTTGACAAATGGAACTTACCTTTTGAAGGGTAAATCATCAGGAGACACTTTGAGATTTATCAACGAAAGGGTCAAAAGAGGTGATTGGAATTATAAAACATGGGAAATTACAAATGACTCCATTTTTCAAAAAGATAGTAGAGGGCTATCAAATTTTTTAGGCGAAGACAGACGAAAATACAAGCTTATTAAAGACACTCTATATGTTTGGCAGAACTTAAAAAACGAACAAAGCGAAAAAATCAAAAATGGGCAGGAATTGATTAAAAAATATATCGTGCTTAAATCTGATAAGAAGCAGCTAGAATTAATATACTTGAATAAAAACGAAATTATAAATACAACAAACGAAATAAGGAGCGATATTCAACTTCGATAAAGCTCTATAACATGCGGTAAAAAAAATGGCGCACGATTACACTCGAGAAAAGCGCCACTTTTCCTACCGCAGAACCGTTGTATGCCATATAAAACAGAAACGAAACAGTGAAATTAAAACGAAGAAGAAAACTAGTAACATATTTAAATATTTTAGACCAACCTGTCCGATTTAATCCTTTCGTTTTCAGTCGGACTTTTTTGTTATGGGCTTTACTTGGATTAATAGGTGGAATTATTGCAGGAGCTTATTGGATTGGACTTGAGTTTCTAACTCATCAATTAGCCTTTTTTAGTGGTTGGGAAGTAATTCCTGTAATGGCGATTTGTGGATTTTTAGCAGGTTTGATAATTCATTTCATTGGAGACCCAGGAGAAATACATTTGATTGTAAACAATATCCGATTTAATAAAGGAAAACTTGACCCTAAAAACAATCCTTCAATGGTTCTCTCTTCATTGCTATGCGTTGCGTCAGGTGGAAGTCTCGGACCCGAAGCGCCATTGGTTCAAGTAACAGGCTCAACAGGAACTTGGATAGGAAAATTGTTTCGACTAAAAGGAGAAGAATTAAGGTCGTTAAGTATCGCAGGAATGGCTTCAGGATTTACAGCTTTATTTGGCGCCCCATTGGGCGGCAGCCTCTTTTCATTAGAAATTCTTCATCACAAACACGCAGTTGAGTATTACAAAGCAATTATTCCTGCATTTGTTGCAAGTTGCTTTAGCTATTTAGTTTTCGCCTTAATCATTCATTTGGGACTTGGTCCTATTTGGGATTTATCTGCTTATGAATATTCAGGGATTTTTGATTTTGGCTATGCAGTTCTCTTTGCAATAATCGGAGCAGCCTTTGGTTGGGCTTTTATTTTTTGCACCAAATTTTTCAAATCAATTTTCGAGAAAAAACCCATACCAATTTACATCAAAACGCTAATTGGTGGAATTCTACTTGGCATCATAGCATTTTACTTTCCATTAACCCGATATTTTGGACATCACGAAATTAACGAACTACTTTCAGGGAATTTTCCATTAACTTTATTGTTTGCTATTTTGATTTTTAAAATTTTAGCCATCTCAATAACAGTAACATCCGGTTGGAGAGGTGGATTTATTATTCCACTTTTTTTTGTAGGAGCAACGTTAGGACTAATTATCCATCAACTATTCCCGACAATAAATTTGACATTAGCGATAGTTAGCTGTATGGCTGCAATTAACGCTTGCGTAACTCGGACACCAATGAGTACAACAATTTTACTTGCAACATTGACAGGGTTTGGACATTTTATCCCAATCTTATTCGCAAGTTTAACAGGTTATTTTTTAGCACCAAGAATACCTTTTATTGGCTCACAAATGGAAAAAGAATGAAAAAATACGGCATACAACATTGGCTATACGTAATGCGGGCGAAAGTACCAGCCGAAAGTTCGGTGCTTCTATTCCGCCAAAGCTACGCTTTGACGTTATACGGAAAAAATAAGTTAAAACACAAAGCGTAGCTTTGGCTACCGTCTGTGCTAAACCGAAATACCTTGAAATCCCGCACTACGCATAGCCGAGCCGTTGTGAGTAATTAAAACAAGTTAAATCGAAAAATGACAAATCGTGGTAACTGTCTTAAGGCTATCTTTAAATAAAAACAAGTAACATGAAATTTTTTGCAAAAATAAGATGGGTTGCAAGCATTCTGCTGGTCTTCTTCATAGTTCTGATAACGAATATTATCGACCGAGACAATTTTAATCGGTTGAGCTACTCAGTAACGACTATGTATGAAGATAGAATAGTTGCAAGCGACATCTTGTTTGATATGTCAGGTCTGATTAAAGTCAAGCAGATTGCAATTATAACTGGAGACACACTTTTCATGGAAAGTCAAAATGATAAGCTTAATATCAAGCTAAACAACCTTATTGATAACTATAGCCTGACTAAATTGACGGAAAAAGAGAAATTAGTTTTTAGTCAATTGCAGGAAGAAGTTCAGTCATTAATGCAGAAAGAGAAATCATTAAAGACCGTAACAGTTGAAAGCGTTTTACAAAGTATAACCAAGATTGACCAACGCTTACAGGATTTATCCAACATACAAATCCAAGAAGGAAAAAGACAAGTATTCCTAAGCGACAAAGCAAAAGACACTATTAACCTTTTCACGCAAGGAGAAATTGTCTTTTTGATAATCATGGCGATTTTGATACAGATTATCATCTTATATAAGCCAAAAGAATAAAAAACTGCTCACAACAATGGGTATAAAACATAGGGCGGATAATAGTTTCCGCAAGTTTTCGGCACGTAGCAAGCTTAGTCTCGGTGGACAAGTTTGCCGCTCCGAAATGCCCTACTTTTCATAGCCGAGTCCGTTGGTAAGCATATTTGTCCGTGAAAAAAATACATTTGGTCATAATATCATTTCTTGCCGTTTTTCAATCTTGCTCATGTAATTATGATGCTGAATTTGAGAAGTACTCAGGACTTAAGATTGATGATAGATACAAAAAACAGTACGTCTCTTGCTTAGATGCAATAGGTGAAGGTGGAAGTGAAGTTGGCTTTAACATTAAAGACAAATCCAATATTCAGTCAGTAGTAAATGAATTAGATTCATTAATAGAACTGAATAAAGATGGAAATGTTTCTGTAAAGAAAGAAGGAAACAAGTACTCAATTGAATTCGAAACATCTGATAATCTGATTTATATCAGATACTACTTTGATTCAGAAACAGGCCAAGGCAAATACACTTACTTTGAAGAATAAAGAAACGCTTACCAACACCGTGCTCCTATGTAAAGTAGCAAGTGTTCAAATTTATTAAATAATACATTCAAACAGCCTTTAAAATTAAGCTCAGTCTCCTATTTGT
>SBGQ01000057.1 GCA_006226965.1 bacterium
GAAAAATATTCCCTACAGTATAAGCCGCATTGATAGTAACGGCACCCATGGATGGTTTGTTCGAGTGTATCGTAACGGTAAAACCTATTCAAAACTTTATTCTGATAAGAAATATGGTGGCACTGAACGTGCTTTAAAAATTGCACGTAAAGCTCGCGATCACGCTTATAAAACAATTCCTGTTGCTAAAAAGCAAAAAGTAAGTTCAAGACGATTAACTCAAGGTACTAAGAGAAATAACTCGGGTATTGTTGGTGTTAACAGAACTGAAAAAGCAAACAGAAGTGGTACAATGAGTGCTTACTATCAGGTAACCTGGTCTCCTGAAATCGGCAAAATCAAAAACAAACAATGGTCTGTACAAAAGTATGGCGAAAAAGGTGCTTTTATTTTGTCTTGGGAATTCAGAAAGAATATCATGAGAAATATTCATGGTGATAGATATAACCCTGAATTAGACATTCTTGACAGAGAAACTTACGACCGAGTAATGGCTCTCGACGAATAAGAAGAAATTCTTTTACAGATAATAAAAAGGCTGCCAATGGCAGCCTTTTTTGTTTAATACAACTTTAAAATGGTTCCTTTAGGAATGGATTCATTTAGCTCGACCTGATTCATAATTGCCCAATCCAAATCTTTGGTTCCGACAGGTAAGGGCAGTGGCAGCAATTGTTGAAAGGGTTTGGCTTCCGTTACTTCAACCAATTTCATTTTTGTTGCTTGAATTCCCAAAATGGAACTATCAGTTAAACGATTAAACTTTTGGAAAGGCTCGAAGAAATATGGAAGGTAAGCATCAAATTGCGCAGCTTCACTATAACCCATATAAGCGTAAACGGAGCCGTTATACTCAACCGCTGCATAAAAAATGCCAATTTCACCTTGTTCCGTTTGAGCTTTGGCTGTGGATTGATACCCCTTAAATGTATTAATGGTTACCGCTTTTTTGCTCAATGTTGTTATTCCTTCCTGAGCCAAAAACTGATTAACGACAACCTCCGCAGTTGATGCTTTTTGTGTAGATGAAAGAACGAGAACACCTTTTTGAGCTTTATCAACTAAAATGACACGTGTAGGTTCGTTTATTAGTTGCCAATCAGTTGGTACGCTGAACAAAAATTTTAAATCAGGATGATAAAAAACTCCGTTTTTAACAAATCCGTTTCGAGGATTATCGCCAACAAGTAAACCTTCTAATCGTTTTTTATAGGCACCTTGTTCAACAGTTTTTTGTTCGAATCCTTTTTGTTTCCAAGCTTCATACAAGCGCTTCATGTTTTGTTCACGGTCGCCCGGATCTGGGTGAGATGATTGAAGCGTTGGAATACGTCCGTATTGGTCACTGATTCGTTTTAAACTCACAAAAAATTCAGAAGCTTCTGATGTGCGGTAGCCGCTTTTTGCAGCATATTCAACACCAACAACGTCCGATTCGGTTTCATCATCACGAGAATAACTTAAAAACAACATGGCTGAAGCTTGCCCGCCTAATTGAGCGATTTCCTGCCCGGGAACACCAAGAATTTTTTCACCTAAAACGGCACCTCCCATTAAAGCAACTTGCCCTGCTTTTTGTTGAAGAGCGCGTTTTGAATGATGTCTTCCGGCAACGTGACCAATTTCATGACCCAAAACAACTGCTAATTGGGCTTCATTGTTTAAATGAGCTAATAATCCGCGAGTTACATAAACATAACCACCCGGAAGCGCAAAAGCATTTACAACAGGAGAGTCTAATAAACGAAACGTAAACGGTGTATTTTGAAATTCTGCAGATGCCGTTTCTCTTCTAAGATGACTTTCCTTTAAAATCTTTTGCCCCATTTCTTCGATATATGCGGAAAGTTTAGGGTCGTTATATAAACCATATTCCTGAATGATTTCTGCATCGGCTTCTTTACCCAGATTCACTTCTTGCGACCAAGTATAAGCGTATGCTCGTTTGCGTCCGGTAATAGGATTTATTTGATAGGTACATGCACTGGCGAGTAAAACCAACAATAGATGGGTTAGGATAACTTTTCTCATGGATGATGTAAATCTTTTGGGATTAATCTAAATATCAGAGCAAAAATAAAAACTTTACTACCAAACAGGTAATTCAATATTTACCATATTTATCGGTTTTCCTTTTTTGAACTCAGCATTAAAAACAGTTTTTATTTCAAAAAAACCGAGTTTTTTTACAAGTTTGAGAGTGGCAATATTTTCAGTTTCAACAGAAGCGACAATCGTTTTTACCGGTAATTCATTTTGAATACGTCTTAAAGCTATCGGAAATGCTTGTTTGATGATTCCTCGTCCCCAAAATTCCGGTAACAACCAAAAACCACATTCTAATTCGCCGGATTCTTTTATAAAGTGATTAAAACCGACAGCGCCTACTAACTCGTTATCAACCTGAATTTTCCACCAATGTCCAAGTTGTTCATTCACTTGTTTATTGTACCAGTCTAATTCAATAATAGCATCATCAAAATTGTAACATTGAAAGCCATAATATTTGATGACATCGGGATGAGAAAGACCTTTATAAATAAAATCTAAATCAACTTCAGAGAATTCCAGTAAACTAATGTTCATAATACGGCAGCGATACATGTAAATGATCTGCAGTGCCTACATGTCGTAAGGTTTTGAAGCCCATCAATTTAAAGCCAAGTTCAACCAATCGGTTTTGTATTTCCGGGCGACCTTTTGTTCGTAAGTCAACTGCATGAACAAATCCGGTTTCCGCTTGAATATAGTGTAAAGATTGTTCTCTTGGTGTTAAACCCCATTTAATATAATCTTCTTTTGTTCTTTGGGTGTTTGTAACAATGAGTTTGGTGTCAGCTAAAATGGCTGTTGTTAGCCCGATACGTAAGACCGGATGCAAATTCAGATAAGTTTCCTGAATGGCCGAGTCTTTCGTGTTTGCATTGTTCAAAAACAATAAACCGTACGCCATATAACTTAAAACTAAAGCAATTAATCCGTTCTGAATCCAAGAATTCCATACCACTTTTCGCGAGAGTATAAAAGTGATGGAGAAGTACATAATCATGAGGATACCTAAAACACTTCCGGCAGCTAAAAAAATAGAAGGGTAGGCTCCAAACTGATGATTTAAAAACGTAACTGCCAAACGTGGAAAGAAAACATAAGTAGTAAAAAGTCCGGTAACTAAAACACCTAGAGAAACTACGATTCGGCGAGTCCATCGAAAAAATCCAATCTTATTTTTCTTTTTTGGCTGATTTTTATTTGGATGGGATTGAGTTTCAGCACCTAAGTCAAAATCATTCCATTGTTTATCCAAAGTGGCTAATAACTCAGGACTAATGGCATATGGACTTTTTTTTCGTTCTGTTAACATGATTGATGTATCGTTGATTTTTCGTTCGAGTTGCATACTATTTTTATCAACTAAGTTTTTAGTTATTGACATCAACTAAAAACTTAGTTATAATGATTTCGAGATTTACAAAGGAGTACACATGCAAGAACTAACAAAAGCTGAAGAAGAAGTAATGCACTATGTATGGCAATTCGAAGAATGTCTGGTAAGAGATATTGTGTCGGAAATGCCGGAGCCTAAACCTGCTTACAATACCGTTTCAACAATTGTGCGAATTTTGGAAAAGAAAGAGTTTATCGGGCATAAAGAAAACGGAAAATCGTACATCTATTTTCCATTGGTTAGCAAAGCTGAGTACACCCGATTTTCAATCAAAAATTTGATTCAGGGATATTTTGGCGGTTCATACAAGAAAGCTGTTTCATTTTTTGTGAAAGAAGACGAATTAAGTGTTCAGGACGTGGAATCGTTGCTTGAGCAAATAAAGTCGAATGAAAGCAATAAAGGTGATTAGTATGATTTCGTTGCCCATTTTAGGTTTTTCACTACTTCATTTCGGTTTGGCGTCAGCACTTTATCGTTGGTTTATTTCTAAGCATCCGAATGTACAGATTCAACGTTCTTTGCTCATGTTGTTTAGTGTGACTGCTTTAATTGTGCCTTTTATTTCGTGGAATTCCGTTGAAGTTGTTTCTCAGTTGAGTGGTGTTATAGTTACTGTCGGACGCGAAGCTATTGCAATCAATCCAAAGGAATATAGTATTGGTTTTTCTAAACTGATGTTGATGTTTTACGGCATCGGTGCAGTATTTATGGCCATTAAATTGCTCATACAATACCTGAGTGCACTCAGTTTGATTTTGCGTTTTCCAGTCATAAGAAAAGAGGGCGGATTAACTATTCGAGAAACCTTGAATGCATATCCTTCTTTTTCGTTTTGGAATCAAATCTGTTTAAATGAGAAAGATGTGCAGTCTTTTGAAATTATTGCGCACGAACGAGTTCACGCAAATGAATGGCACAGTTTAGATCGTTTGTTGATGGATGTGCTTAAAATCGCTTTCTGGTTTAACCCGTTTGTGTATTACATCAGCCGACAGATGGAACTAATTCATGAATTCATCGCTGACGAAAACGTGATAAAGTCAACAGAAAAGCCGAGTGATTATGCCGAATTAATAGTTCAATCCGTAACAGGGATGATACTTCAGATTCCGGTTAAAACCTTTGCGGTACAACATTCACTGCAAAAAAGAATTCAATTTATCCTTAACAAAAACCTACAACAAAACCCTAAATACATGAAATACACACCTGTATTATCGGCTTTGGTATTAAGTGCATCCATTTTATTGGCAGCCTGTACCGAACAAACAGTTGGATTTGATGAAAATCCTGATGTGCAACCACAATTTGGCGTTAAAACTCAAACCACTTTAGGAAAAGAAATCGGAAAATTTCTAGTTTACCCTGAAACAGCAAGAAAAGACAGCGCTGAAGGCAAAGTAATTCTCCAGTTTTTGGTACAAAGAGATGGTCAACTAGGAAATGTTGAAGTCATAAAATCAAGTGGTAGAACCGACTTGGATACGGAAGCATTAAAAGTTGGTAAATCTTTAGTTGATTGGCAACCTGCGACTAAGAACGGCGAAGCGGTGAATGCAAAATATACCATGCCGATTGTGTTCAGATTAAGCGAGAAGTAACTGCTTTTCATTTCATTAGACCATTCTAGATACGTCTTTTGAATTGTGTAAAGTTTGATAGCTTATTTTGAGTTTCTTGTTTTCAATAAAAAGCGTTAAAAACGCCGTTTACTCTATTAATTTTTAATTACCTCTCTATAAAATCTGAGATTCACGTCCATAAGAGTCACAATTTCACTGTATCTTTGTAAGCGCTTTTTTACATCGATTATAAAGATTTATGGATCTGTCTCAACCTGCTATTGATATTATCAACCCGATAAAAACATCTGTTTTCGAATTGTTTAAAATTGGTCCGGGACCATCAAGTTCACATACCATCGGACCTATGAAAGCAGCCTATGATTTTTTACAGCTTATTCGAAGCGATTTTGAGGAAAAGTGTAATTCCGTAAGTAAAATCAAGTGTCAGTTGTTCGGTTCATTAAGTGCAACTGGAAAAGGCCACGGTACAGATAGGGCTGTTTTAGCAGGATTATTAGGATGGTTACCGGAATCAACCGACCCGGAAGAGTTTTCGAAGCTTTGGGATGTTAAGGTGCATGATATCAACATAAATGAACAAAAAAGCATCGTATTCCATGAATCTGATATCATTTTTGATGCGCTTCAACACGATTTTGATTTTTCTAATACCTTAATTTTTTCTCTGCGAGACGAAAATGATACCGTTTTGTGTTCAAAAAAATACTACAGCGTCGGCGGCGGATTTATTCAATGGGAAAATTGGGAAGAGCCGGAAGTAGGAACGCCGCCATATCGTTACAGAAGTATGGGTGAACTCAAGAAAATAATGGCTGATACCAATATTTCCTTGCACCGCATTATTCTTGAAAATGAAAAAGCTATTTCGGGTTTATCAGAAAAAGAAATTTATACCAAACTGGAAGCCATTATTGAAGCCATGTGCAATGCCATTGAGCGTGGTATTTATGCAGAAGGTGTTCTTCCCGGTTTCATCAAATTAAGCAGAAAAGCACCGCGAGTGTTTAAACGTGCCCATTCGATGCCAAATACACCGGATAGTTTTCTCATCTTTTTAAATGCGTATTCTTTGGCTGCTTCCGAAGAAAACGCCGCTGGTAATATTGTTGTAACGGCGCCGACTTCCGGTGCTTCCGGCGTAATTCCGGGTGTGATTTACATGTTGCGCCATCATTTTCATCATCGTACAAAACACATTGCAGATTCCTTATTGGCTTCAGCGGCAATTGGCTTTTTGGTAAAACACAATGCAAGTATTTCCGGTGCTGAAGCGGGTTGTATGGGTGAAATCGGAACCGCAGCAGGCATGGCAGCAGCCTTGTTAGCTTATGCTGCCGGTTATAGTATTGATGTATTAGAAATGGCTTCAGAAATTGCGATTGAACATCATTTGGGTATGACATGCGACCCGGTTGGCGGTTTTGTTCAGATTCCGTGTATCGAGCGAAATGCAGTCGGTGCGGTAAAATCGTACAATGCGTATTTATTGGCATCAAGCGGTGATCCCGGAAAGCAGAAAGTCACATTAGACCAAGTGATAAAAACCATGCGTGAAACCGGTAGAGATATGTCAACCAAATACAAAGAAACATCACAAGGCGGTTTAGCTTTGAATCTCACAGAGTGTTAATTCGCAATTCCCATTCTTTATAAGTACTCGCATTTTTTTATTACTTTAGCGGGAATTAAATGGATGAGCTCGAATGAGGAAATGGGAACGTATTTTATCGCTTAGTATTTGCTTGTTTTTTGTTTTGGGAGGACTTGATGTTGAAGCCCAAACAGGCAGTATAAAGGGCGAAATTGAATTGGCATCAGCAAATCAGCCGGTGCGTAGAACTCCTTCTATGGCTAGATACGGCAGAAGTTCGTCTTCGTCCGAATCGAATCAGACCAAAAAAATACCTGTTGTAATTTGGGTAGAGCAAAAGGGATTTCAGTACGACAAAAAGAGCGAGCCACAAGTATTAGATCAAGTTGACCAAAGTTTTCAGCCAAGTTTAATTGTGATTCGTCAAAATGATGTGGTTCGTGTTTTGAACTCAGACCCATTGTATCACAACGTGTTTTCATTATCAAAAGTAAAGTCATTTGATGTAGGGCGCCGACCAAAAGGGGAATATTTAGACGTGAAATTCGATAAATACGGAACGGTGGATGTGTTTTGTGATATCCATTCTTCAATGACGGCTGTGATCAAAGTTTTGCCAAAAGAAACCGTTCAATGGGTTCAGTTAGAAGAATCCGGTGTTTTTGAAATCCCAAGCTTAGCTGACGGAACGTATCAATTCCATGCTTATGCGCCCGGTTACCAAACCTTTGATAGTGAACTTGTCATAAAAAACGGTAGTACAGTTCAACTTACAAAAATTGAGTTGCAACGCTAATGAGCATTCGTTTAAAAATATTAGGCTCGTTTATCGGATTTATTCTGTTGATTGTAACCATTTTAACACTCAGTGTGTCAAGAGTGGTTGAGACATCCATTCGAGATAATATTGATTTAAACTTTCGTAAAGCCGGACAAATTTTTGAACGTATTCAGGATGTTCGGTTCCGCCAATTGCGCCAGACCGCCATTTTATTAGCTGATATTCCGAATTTAAAAGCGGCGATGTCAACAAGAGATGTGAATACAATTACGGCGCAAATCAGAGATGAGCTTAAATATAATCTCGATTTTTTTCCTGTTTTACCTGATACACTTTTGCCGGAATCGCTGATTGCTGATACTGATTCCGTGGGTTTAATTTTGGTTACTAATCCGGATGGGATTCCGCTCGGACAGATGTCGAATCAGCCATTACCGGATTATTCATTAGCCGCCATTCCGGGTATTCGAAAAGCTATGCTGGGTGAATATCCGACATCTACATCGATTTGGGAGCAATACGGACGGTATTTTAATGTTGTAACGGTTCCTGTTTGGATTGGAGACCGATTACTAGGAACGGTTTCAATTGGTTTCCCAATGCATCAGCTTGAAGTAAAACAGTTTGCAACTGATACCGGAAATGATGTGATTTATTACATAAACGACCATGTGTATCTAAATACTATCAGCCATTTATCAGCAAAAGAAAAGCAAGATTTAGCACGTAAAATTCACGATGCAACATTTGATGTCAATCAAACTGGTGAAGCTCATACCATTGAGTCAGAAATAGCAGGAGAGGATTGGTTGTTTTACATAACCTCGATGAATAAGAATGAAAAAGATGCTTCTGTTAATGGATTTTATGTGGTGGCAAAATCGCTCTCCGTTGAGCTAAAACCGCTCGAACGTTTACAATTGCTTATCATTTCTATTGGCGCCATTGTAGCTTTAATTGCGTTAATTATAGGTGTGATTATTACAACTCGCATCAACAAACCTATTCGTTCGTTAATTGAAGGCATCGAACGCATTGAAGCCGGTGATTATCAAACACCTGTTCCTGTAACCACTTCTGATGAAATTGGCGTTTTAACGAACACGTTTAATAATCTGGTTACGAATTTACGCGAGCGTTTAATGATGCTAAAGTTTGTTTCAGATGCGACTTTGGATGCCATTAAAAACACGATGAGCGACATTCAGTTAGGCGGAACTCGCCGAGATGTAACCGTCTTTTTTTCCGATATTCGCGGATTCACCAAATGGAGTGAAAAACGTACGCCGGAACAAGTTATTGACATGATTAACACTTTACTTCGTTTTCAGGCTGATATCATCAAACAAAACCACGGTGATATTGATAAGTTTGTGGGAGATGAAGTGGTGGCCGTTTTCCGTGGCGAAAACAAAGAACAACATGCCGTTAATGCCGGAATGGAAATTCAACGAAAGAGCAAAGAATTGTTAGAGCAATATGCCGGTGAAATTGCAATCGGTATCGGAATTAATACAGGTGAAGTAGTTATGGGAGCCATGGGAAGTGAACAACGAATGGATTTTACGGTTCTCGGAAACCATGTAAATCTCGGTGCGCGTTTATGTTCAGCTGCAAAACCCTATCAGATCTTAATATCGAAACCTGTCGCCGATTGCTTGGAAAGACGTGTTGAAATTCATCCGCTTGAGCCGATTATGGTAAAAGGGATTGCTGAACCTGTTCAAATTTTTGATGTGAGTTGGGAGTAAGAGATCGTATGAGACAAATTGCAGTGCTTGTTTTTTTAGTTTTGATTGTAAGTCGAGTCGAAGCACAACAAATAGAATGGGGCGGTTTAATTGATTTAGAGCTTAAAGACGGCGGTAAGCGTTCTGCGGCTTGGGTGAATCAAACGCCGGGTGATAAACCCACGATTTATACCCCAAATATTCGTTTGTTTGCAAGTTCTCAGTTGAACGAGCAATGGTTTGTTGAAGGCGCTATTCAAGCAGATTATTATGAAGGAAATCATTTAAGTCCACTTTTTATTTCTCTGTTTAATGTGAGTTATCAGCCGTTTTTAGAGCAATCATTTTTTGTAACTGCCGGACGTTTTGTAACTCCATTCGGTTCGTACTCAGAACGAATGTTATCAAGTGAAAATCCGTTTGTTCATCTCCCTGTGAGTCATTCTTGGAATCAGTCTGTGGATAAACAAGTCGGTTTTAAGATTTGGACAAATGGATCATCGGGAACGTATGCGGGGCAGAATTTGGTGTATCAACGAATGTATGCGCAAGGCTTGATGTTAAGTGGTTCATTTGGAAAAAATGCCTGGCTTGATTATCAATTAGCAGCCACATTGGCTTCTCCGAGTTCTCATTTTGATTATGGAATGCATGATGTACCTGCCTTGATTTCTCGAATTGTTGTTAAGCCCTGGATAGGATTAAAGTTGGGCGGGTCTATTGGTTACGGGAATTTTATGAAACCGATTGATAATTATACTTTGCCGTCGGATAAGTCTCTTTCTGATTACAAACAGACTATTTTCGGAGCGGATGTAATGTTTGATTATGCGTATCTCACTTTGCGCGCTGAGTTTATCAAGAACACTTGGGATGCACCTCTATTTATAAAGTATAATGATGTATGGCCTTGGTATGATGATGTACAGGTTTCGAATCTAAGTTACAGTGCAGAAGCGATTTACAGATTGCCTTTTTTTGTCGGTTCTTATCTTGGAATTCGATTCGAGCAATTACAAAATGAAGATGTTAGAATTGATCCAAATTCAACTTATACAGGTTTGAATTTAACCAATATTCCACCTGCAAGTGCTGTTTCCGGCCCTGATGTAACACGTTGGGAATTTGTTTACGGATATCGTTTGACTAGAACGATTCGCATGAAAGCGTCTTATTTGATGGTGCAAAACTCAGGAACAGATTGGGATGATGATGTGATGACTGTACAGTTGAGCGTTGGTTTTTGATAAAAGAGTCATCAAAAGAAATAAACTGATACTCCATTAATAGTATCAATCTGCATTTGTTATGATATACTCAATTGAGTCAAAGAAGCTCATATACAGCAATAAAAAAGGCTAAAAGCTTGTTTTAAAATACATTTCACACAAAAAAGGCGTTGGTTTATCACCAACGCCTTTTTTAGTTATTCGGCAGCATCGTCTTCCGTAGTCTTGGAAGTTTTATTGCTTTTAGTTGTTGTTGAAACCCGAATTTTAGGTTTTTCAGTTTCTTGAATCGATTCTGATTCAGTAGTTTTTTCTTTGTCTTTTACTACTTCTGCAACTAAAGAAGATATAAGCTGAATTCCAGCTTTTTCATCTGTATTAGCTTTGCCTTTTTTTGCCGGAGCTTTTGCTTTAGCTGTTTTCGCAGTCGCTTTTTTAGGTGCAGAGGTTTTCTTTGTTGTTTTAGCTTTTTCCTCAGTTTTTGGCTCCACCTCTTCAACAGGTGCAACTGTCGGCGTCGCTTCATCAACAACAGGAATGGCCTCTTCCTCCTCAGCTAGTACTTTGCGAGCTTTCACAGTACTTTGGATGATTTTCTTCGGTGAATCCGGTTCCGGCGCAGTCTTTTTACTTACCAAAATCGGTTTTCTGCCGCGTTTTTTCTTTCCTTTTCCGGATGTTTCTGATTCCTCAGCGTGAGTTTCCTCTGTTTCAGCTTGAACAGCTATATCGGCATCCGTTTCGTTTTCTTCAGTATGTTCATTGTCCTGAACCTCATCAGAGATTTCAGCATCACCCGCTACTTGTTTTTCGAGGACTTCAACGGTTTCTTTGTAAATCTCGATTTCAACGGTATCGTCGTCTTCGGTTTCTACGAATTGAATACTTGATTTAACAGAGACAGCTTCAACTTCCAGATTTTCATCTTCTTCGGCTTCATCATCCTGATCATAATCATCTGATTCTTCATCAGAATCATACTCGTCATCGTTTTCATCTTCGTAGTCATCTTCATCCTCATCATCAAAATCATTTAATAGCGCAACCGGTTTTGCGTCATTAATCACTTCTTCTGAGAGATGTTCATCGTCATGCTCGTCTTCGTCGTCAAAGTCGTCTTCATCACTAATAATCTGAACAACAATATTATGTTTTTCGGCATATGCACGAGCCACATCTAAGGCTTGAGGTAACTGTTGAGTTGGCTCAGATTTAAAGGATTCTTCTACGGTTTTAGAATGTTGTGTAGTCTCTTCATCATCTTTTTTGAAGTACTTGTCTTTTGTACTGATGACTTTGCGAGGTTTCACTTCTTCGTAGCTTGTTTCTTCCACATCATCGTCGTCGTCTTCATCGTCATCATCATAGTCATCTAAATCACGATATTTTGAACCTTTATGGTTGTGATTGTGATTATGACGATCCGATTTTTTGTCGAATACATCCAATTTAGAACGATCCATTTTAGACTCAGATGTCAAACGGAGTAACTCTTCCTGACTTTCTTTGAGTGCAGATTCTAGCGGACGATCTTGCATTACTACTTCAGTAATGTCGATATCGTTTCCATCATCGCCACGCATGGTGAAACGGTAGTCGTTCATGGATTGAGTATCATCGCTCATCACATTAATCTTCATGCCGTATTTGAACATCCATTTCAGGCGTTCACTAATCAGGCCGCGAGTGACAAAAGAAGTGAGGAATGGGTTGAGATATAAATCAACCGAACGTTTTTTATAAGTATGGCGATATTTTGATAACCATGCTTCGATATCGGCCAATACGGTGTTTTGTGAAACCATTTCACCGGTTCCGCCACACATTGGACAAACTTTGGAAACACTGGTAACCACACTCGGACGAATTCTTTGGCGAGTAATCTGTACCAAACCGAAGTCGCTCATCGGGAGAACATTGGTTTTGGCTTTGTCTTTACGGAATTCTTTTTTGAGTTCGTCGTACACTTTTTTGCGGTTTACATCATCTTTTAGGTCGATGAAGTCCACCACAATAATTCCGCCGATATCACGCAAACGTAATTGTTTCGCAATCTCACGAGCAGCTTCTAAGTTGGTTTTTAAGGAGTTTTCTTCCTGATGGCGTTTTGCAGCGTAGCGACCTGAGTTCACATCAACAACGAACATGGCTTCAGTCTGTTCGAAAATGAGATAACCGCCGCTTGGCATTTTTACACGTGGAGAGAATACCGATTCCACATCGGCAGAGACACGCATGTAATCGAAAATGTGTTCTTTGCCTTTATACAGTTTTATATTCGGAACCATTTCAGGTGCCCAACGGGAAACGGAGTTTTTTACTTCTTTATAAATTTCAGGGTCGTCTATTAATACCTGATTGTAATCTTTGGCAAATAAATCGCGAATCAAAGATTCGGTCATGTCTAAATCGCGGTAGAGAAGATGTGGCGGCTTAGCGGTTTTAATTTGAGATAATATTTTTTGCCATTTATTGAGTACATCTTCAACGTCTTCAATCAACACTTTATCCGGTTGATTTTGTGCAACGGTGCGAACAATAATTCCGAAACCGTCGGGCATTTTCGAAGAAACGATATTGCGTAAACGTCTGCGTTCTTTAAAACTTCTGATGCGTTTTGAGACAGCAACATAATCACCCATCGGGATAAGAACAACGAAACGTCCGGCTATGGTAATGTCTGTTGAAACTCGTGGACCTTTTGAGCCGATTGGTTCTTTTACGATTTGAACCAATAATTTTTGTCCCGGTTGAAGAACTTCTCCAGCACGCATTTGTTTTTCAACACCTGCGGTCATGCTTTCGGCTGGTTCTTTTGCACCGCCATAACGCTTATTCAGTTCTTTGTTGTAAGAAACTGCTTTATCAACAGCGTCGTCGCCATTGAGTTTGTTGATGTAGTTTTCGAGGTTTTCACCTACATCAGAAAAGTGTAAAAAGGCATCTTTAGGTGTGCCCATGCTGATAAAAGCGGCACGAATGCCAGCCATTACCTTGTGTACTTCAGCTAAATAAATATCGCCAACAGTACGTTGGTTTTCCGGAGCTTCAATAAATAACTGCGCTAGTTCACCATTTTCTATGAGCGCAATGCGAGTCTGCTTTCCGGAGCCATGAATAATAATTTGGTTTTTCATGATTCACCTTATCTGCAATTCGAATCTGCTATTTCTATCTATTCAGTTGTTATCTAACTCAATCTGAATGTTTAGCAGGCCGAATCTCAAAATAATATTTCGGTTTTAGTGATAATTACTGTTATGTAATTACACGGCTTACCGGCGATAAACCCATTATGTAAAAGAACGAATCTTCATTTAATGTATCAGTTATTGAAAATCTATGTGTACGAAACTCATCATAAAAAATCGATCCGGTATATATCAGAACGTTAAACGATATAAGCCATGAATTCAGCGCAACTAAACGAACACTGCTGATGTTACATGCCGGAAGAACCAATACATAAAAGAACACAAATGGATTACACGCTACTCTTTAGCACGTGTAATTTTTGCCCCGATTGCGTTGAGTTTGGTTTCAAGAAACTCGTAACCGCGGTCGAGGTGATACACACGCAATACTTCACTCGTACCTTCCGCGTTCATGGCTGCCATAACTAAACTTACAGATGCACGAAGGTCGGTACTCATAATAGAAGCACTGGTGAGTTGACTGTTTCCGTTTACATGAACGCTATTCAATTTTACATCCAATTGAGCGCCCAATCTTCCCAGTTCAGGAACGTAAGAAAAACGGTCGGTATAGATGGTATCGGTAATTACAGATTTACCGTCAGCGAGCGTCATAACCGTTGCCCATTGTGCCTGTAAATCGGTTGGAAATCCCGGATACACATCCGTTGTGATTGATACAGGTTGAATAATTTCGGGAGCTTTAACCGTAATGGTTGTGCCTGATATATTCATCAAAGCCCCGGTTTGTTCAAACTGTTCTAGAAAATGCCCCAGGTCGTCGGGATCAGTATTGGTAATAGTGACGTGAGAATCAGGGTTCATAATTCCGGCAAGCATATACGTGCCGGTTTCGATTCTGTCGGGAGCGTTTCTAAGTGTTTGACCCTTTAACGAGTTTACTCCGTTAATCGTTAGCTTAGATTTCCCAATACCCTGAATATCAGCGCCCATTTGTGCCAATGCCTGACATAGTTGAACTACATCAGGTTCCTGAGCCACGTTATGCAATACGGTTTTGCCTTTGGCTAATACAGCTGCCAAAATAACATTCACTGTAGCACCGACACTGCGAGGATTAAAGGTAAATTCTCCACCTGGAATACCGGATGGGGGAGCTTCAGCAATCACGTAACCATTATCCATCTTGATTTTAACGCCAATAGCTTTTAAGGCTTCAAGATGTAAGTTTACGGGACGAGGTCCCCAGGCGCATCCGCCGGGAAGAGAAACTTTTGCATACCCATAACGCCCTACAAGAGCTCCTAACATGTAGAATGAAGCTCGCATTTTACGAACTAACTCATAAGGTGCAATATATTGGGTAACTCCGGACGCATCGAATAGGATACTTCTGTCGGCATGATTGAATTCAACCTTGCATCCGGTTTCTTTTATAACTTTATTGAAGGTGTGTATATCGTCCAATATGGGGATATTGGTCAGTTTAACCGGCCCTTCTGCCAAAAGAGAAGCCGCCATTAAGGGTAAGGCTGCGTTTTTAGATCCACTTACCGCTATTGTACCTTTTAGCGGTGTTTTGCCTTCAATGATAAATTTGTCCAAGTTATTCTATCTCCAATAACAATACGTTCTTTTCTACGGATTGACCGGGTTCAACAGCAATGTTTTTAATGGTTCCGCCGATGCTGGTTTTGAGTTCGTTTTCCATTTTCATGGCTTCCAGAATTACAACCGGCTGTCCGGGTTGAACTATATCGCCGACTTCAACAAGTAGTTTAACAATTTTGCCCGGCATCGGAGCTGTTATGCTTCCTTCTGATGCAGCCGATGAATCTTTAAAACCCATCTTATCCATTAAAATGGCCATTTCATCTTTAACAGAAAAAGAGTAGAAGTGACCTTTATGCTGAAAACTTACGGTGTTTCCGCTTACGTGAACGTTGTATAATTTGTAAAAAGTATGGTCCAGTTTAACGGTAAAAGAACCGTCTTTTTGGGGCATCCAATCAAAGTCTTTTAACTGGTCTAAAACGTTAACCTGATTCGATTCCAATACTTCAGTTACTAAAACGTCATCACCATGATTAATCTCAAATTTCATCGCATCTTCCAATAAAGTGGTTCATTTCTTTACGGTTGTTAGTGGTTCTCATGAGCCGGTAATAACCTGTTTAATAATTTTAAGTCCTTTCGGAGTGGCTTGGAATAAACATCCGTCCACTTGATCTAAATCATAAAAGAACATTTTTTTTAAATCTTTTTGATGAAATCCAACGGCCTTTATTAATCCCATATGAAGCAGTTGCATAATATCATCTTTAATTTCACCTTTTTGCATGCCGGTTTCTTCCTGAATGGTTGTAATCGTTTCAGGAAAAATGAGCCTATCCAGTATACTTTTCTGCGGCAAGGTTACTTTTAACATGCGTAAATAATACAGAATGCTCAAGTTATTAAAAAGCCTTTCATACTCTTAATATGGCAAGAATTTTATTGTTGAACCTGAACGTCTCCATAGGTGATAATCCGGTCGTTCAAATCGTAAAAAATTAATCGGTGTACGCCAATGGCTCCGGATAAATTCCCCGAAACGGCAAATAAGCTAGGATCAATTTGAACGACTATGCTACCGACTGGTAAGGTAGTATTTGAGTTTTGATAAATGTGCGATAATGTTCGGTCTTGTCTTAATACATATCCGACCATTCCTTGTACGGCATCAATTCCTGAAACCAAAAATTCCACTCGAACAGTTTGGTTCACCGTAGGATTTGGGTAAGCCGGACGCATCACTTCAATAGCATTGCCAAAAAGCGGCGCAATCCGCCAATCGTCGGCATCCGAACTGCTAATAACTCCGTCGCTGGTTGTTTGGGTTATTCCACTGGGTGTCTTAAACGCTTCTTGTTCAAATTTATCTTGTTGATTAGCAATATCGCAGCTTATCAGACTTATAGAAAAAAAGAGTGCAATAAAAAGACGTCGGTTTGCTAAGTTTGGCATGAATTTTAAGTGAAAATCAACGAAGAAAGATGACAACAATTTACGGTATTAAAAATTGTGATACGATGAAAAAAGCCTTCAATTTCTTAAAAGAGAAAGGAATTAAATACGAGTTTGTAGATGTTCGTGTAGAACCTTTATCACGAGAAGAAATAGAAAGATTCGCTTATTTAGTCGGCATTGATACCTTATTAAACAGAAAAAGTACTACATGGAGAGAGCTTGGTATAGGTAATAAAGACTTAAGTGAAAGCGATTTGGTAAGTTTAATTCAAGAACATCAAACCCTGATAAAGCGTCCTGTATTGGAACATGAAGATTCCGTTATGGTTGGTTTCGATGTTGATGCTTACGAGCACATGTTTTCAGAGGAAGAAGAAGATTGATACTTGAGAAATAGACTCGTTTTCGCTTTTATTTTTGGCATTCTTTGTATCACTAGCCCGGTTTTTTCGCAACCGAAGCCTGAACAATTGGCCCCGATTCGTGAGGAGTTTTTGTACGAAGTTCACTACGGGCCATTAAGACTTGGTTTTGTAGAAATACTACCCGTAACAGATACTACATTTGCGGGAAATCCGGCTCTTAAATACAAAATGGTGATGCGTTCCAATCCTCGTTTGTTATTCATCGGCAATAAAAGGGAGCATTATTACAGTGTTTTTACTGATGATGGAAATAAAACCTATGGTTTGATGTATAAAAGTGATGATTTAGATGATGCCATTGAAAACGAAAACTACATGAAGGTAGATTTAGACAGTTCTGTAGTTCATATGGAGTTTCGTCCCGAATTGGATGAATATTATTCAAAAACTCTTCCGTGGATTAAACATGCTTTATTAGGGCCAGATATTTATTATTTCTCTCGATTTTTTGCCGGAAAAGACACCTTAGTAAAGACTCCGATCTACGTAGATACAACCTTGCAGGAAATATCATTGAAATATGAAAACAAAGGTGAGCTAAAAAAGTATCCGGTATTCCAAGATTCTGTAAAAACGTTCAGATTGAATGGTGATGCACCATTTACAGGCCCATTCGGTTTTAATGGCAAATTCACGGCGTGGTTTGCAACCGATTCACTTCGGATTCCATTAGAAGCTCACGCGGACGTTTGGATTGGTTTCGTAAAAATAAAATTGATAGGTTACCGCCGTTTAGATTCACTGCCCAAACAAGAACCTCCAGGAAAAGATTAATCATGCTTCCATCATTAAAAATAAAACGATTACCACATGCTTTAACTATTGAATTACCATCGTATGCGACTCAAGACGCAGCTGGTATGGATGTGCGGGCAGCCGTTGAAGAATCGGTTATTTTGGCTCCGGGTGAAAGGCTGTTAATTCCGACAGGACTAGTTTTCGAAATCCCAAGAGGCTACGAAGTTCAGGTTCGACCAAGAAGCGGTTTAGCAATTAAAAACGGAATCACCATGCTAAACTCCCCGGGCACTATTGATGCAGATTATCGTGGTGAAGTTAAAGTAATTGCTATAAATCACAGTCAAGAGCCCTTTACCATAAAAAGAGGAGAGCGCATCGCGCAATTGGTTATCGCACCGGTAGTTCAGTTAGCAATAGAAGAAGTTGTTGATGTAAGCGAAACTGAACGTGGAGAAGGCGGTTTTGGCAGTACTGGTAAACATTAATGGCTTACTTTACTTTTTTTTGATTAAATCCCAAACCATCGTAGAAAATCGTCTTTAAAGTGTAGACTAATCGGAATTTCACCTTTGGAATGGAAAATGACATTTCCTTCGATTCGTTGAATACTTGATTTATTTACTATCCATGATTTGTGCGGTTTGCCAAATTGATGTTCCGGCAGCTTATCATAGATTGCTTTCATCGTTTCTTGTGTGAGATAATTCGAGTCTTTGGTGAAAATCTTGATGTAATCTCCCATTCCCTGAATAATAAGAATATCGACAGTTTTTATCGGAATCCAGGCTTTTTCTACTCGAATGAGCAAAACATCAGACGAAACGGAAGGCTTGTTAAGTTCAGATAAACGAAGAACCGTTTTTTGAAACCTCTCGAATGAAACCGGTTTTAGTAGATAATCTTTAACGTTTAGCTCGTAACTATCGCTCACGAAATCGGAGTGAGCAGAAATTAAAACAACTTGAGTTTGGTTTAATTCAGGTTGAGAGCGAAGCCAGTCAATTCCTGTAACTCTAGGCATGTGTATATCCAAAAAAATGACATCACATGAATTCGTTTTTAGCCATAAGGCAGCTTTTATTATAGAATCGAATTCCTGAATGAGTTCAACAGATGTGCTCTGTTCGCAATAATCACGAATGATTTCGCGGGCGATTGGTTCATCATCAACAATAATTGCTCGAATCATAGAAGTGGAATTTCGCAATACGTGTGATAAACAGGAAACACTTCAATCGTTTCAAATCGAAATGCATCAGGGAATAGAATGGCTAAACGATTTCGCGTTAATTCAATTCCTGTTCCTGTAGTTGAGGGCATTTTTTCAAATGAGGAATTTTTGATGTCTATTGATACGTGATTCATTGTTTCTTTGATGGTAATAAATAGAAAAGGTTGTTCCACATCTGTGTTTACATGTTTAAATGCGTTTTCAATAAGCGGTTGAAAAAGCAAAGGCGGCACAGGTACGGAGTCTTTTGTAATTTCTGATGTTAGTTTAAACTGTACGTTGCTAGAGAGTCGCTTTTTTTGAAATGTGCAATAATTTTCAATGAAATGAAGCTCATCTTTTAGAGAAACGAGTTCGTTTTTGCCAATATCAACACTATATCTCAATAAATCTGAAAGCTCTAGTATAGTTGATGCCGTATCAGCATGTTGTTTTCTAGCTAAACCATAAATCGTATTAAGAGCATTAAACAAAAAATGCGGCTGTAATTGATTTATAAGTAACTTTTCTCTGACCTTCATTTCGTTTTCTTTAATGGTTTTCAACTGATTTTCGAGTTCTTTTTTTTCAAAAAGAGTAATTGCTCCCAGAAAAGAAAGTGCAGTTAAAATCATTAATACATGGGTCAATTGTAATTCGTACCACAAAAACGGTGAAACAAAGTAAAAGTCGATAAATGAACTAATATCTAGTGTATTTGTGATAAAGTGTGTGAAAATCTGTGCGCCGATAAGTAAAGCAATGCCTACAATAATCTTTAGAATAAGAGGGAGTTTGTTTGTTTTAAACAAATAAAAACTACCGTAGAAAACTGCAATGTATCCGGGCATGTGAAAAGCTGTTATCAGCAAATCAATCATAGAAATACTTTGTCGTTCCGGTGCAAATAACCAGGATTGCAGCACCCAAATCAGCACAAAGAAAAGAAAACTTATTAGGTGATGTTTTACTTTCATCGCACAAATACTTTAGTGTCTTTAAAAGCACGTTCATCAGCGCCGTATTTTGTAACAAACTGTTGTAATTCGTCGGTGTTTGCAGTAATAAGGACGCCTTTTTCAGTTTTTTCGTGTTTTATTCGTATCAGATTATCGTTGATAAGCCCTCTAAGCCAATCTGAATTAAATGAACTGATTGTAAGTGAATCAGGGTAGATGCCGAGTTTCCAAATAGTATGAACCGGATACATATGTTGGTCAAATAAAGGAGCATCAGTTGCAAACGCAGGCAGATATAAATCCAAATAATAATTGGAGCCGAGGCGAAGAACACCGGCTGCATAATCAAGTGTGTCTTTATCCTTAATCATCTGAATTCTAAGTAGCTTGAATTCATCTTTTGTGCTGTCTTCATCAACTTCCATAATATTCCAAATCATAGATTTAGACGTTTTAGATTCTGTCTCAGTCCATGTTCCGTATAAGTTGGGTAAGTAAATTAAATCTTTTAAATGATAAAGCGGGTGTAAGGTTGGTAAACAACCGTTTAAGGCAACTAGAATCAAGAAAAATAGAATGAGTCTTGTTTTCATACAGGTTTGGTTTGTTAAAAGGTTAAACCAAAGCTATCCGGTTATTTCTGCATCCCCGAATTTATTAGACAAGATGCAGAATTTTACCGACAAGATGTAAAATGTATTGTTTGAAAATTTTCAAATTTTAAAAACTTAGAAACTGATTGTGTTAATATTAGTGCGTGAGTATTTGATTCAATTATTTCATAAATGTTGAAAGACAATTAATTATAAGCGAATAGACGAAATATACTTGCTTTATTTCGCATCAATACAAGATTGTTTAAATGGTATCTATGTAAAAGAATATGATTGTATAGACTCGATACAAGCATTATTTGTATCTTTGGAAACCGAAAAAGGCAAATCAAGTTTCCTGATGGATAGCTCAGTTAAAGAAAAAATAGTACAAGCGGCGGCAGAACAGTTTTATAAGTATGGATATTCATCCATTACGATGGATATTATTGCTGATTCTTTGGGAATGAGCAAAAAAACCTTATACACTGTTTTTACAGGTAAGTATGATTTATTGGTTCACGTTGTCGAATACTTCAAAAAAGATTTATCGAATAGTGTAAATGCCATTCTGGAAAGTAAAGACTTAGTTTACAGAGAGAAGTTCAAAGCTTTTTTAATAACTATCGGTAACAAACTTTCTGCTGTTAGTCATGAGTTTATTGACGATTTACAGGATAACCTTCCTGAAGTGTGGGAAAGCTTGAAACATTATAAGATGGAATCGGCTTATCTCAGATTTATCAAGCTGGTAAAAGAAGGCATAAAAGAAGGGTACATCAGTAAACAAGTAAACATTAATGTTGTTGTTGCCATGTATGCTTCCAGTATTCAAAGTTTGATGGATGACCGTTTTATGGTTCAGTTACCCGATACGATTCGTAAAGGTTTGCCAAATCATCCGGCACAGACATTCGATGCAATTGTGCAAATATTATTCAACGGAATTGAAGACAAACAAAAAGTTAGTTCACTTGATTCAATAAATAGTGAAGAAAAAGTTTTATTGAATCAAGATAACCTTTCATAGACCTCAATTAACCCAAAAGTGAGTGTGCAAATACCTCCAAAATTGCACAACCCCAATAAAAAGATGAGTTTGAAACGCTCATCTTTTTTTTTGCCTTTAAATGATGTTTTAATCACATGAGCAGACATTTTCAATGTTCATTTAATCATGAAGGCTGTAAATGATAGTGCTAATTGTAAAGCTTACATTTAAAATGTGTATGGCTAAATGGAGGAACATGACCAAAGATTAGCTGCGAAAAAAATTACTGCAAATACTATTCAACAAATATAAAAAACAACGATTTAAGTCAGAAATAGGCAACTCGTCCATCATATAATCCAAGTTGTCACTTTTTTTCGATGAATGAAACCAAGCTCCGTAGTCGGGTCTCGAAAACAATTCACAAACCACCCACGGAGAACATCATGAAAACTAAATCAATCCTTACATTATTTGTTGCCTTGTTTGTAGCTGTTGGCTTAAGCTCAGCTGATACCAAACGTACTATAGAATTATTTGAAGCTGCTCGCTTAGGTAAAGCCGACGAAGTTAAAGCTGCAATTGATAGAGGCGCAGAAGTTAACTATCAGGACGAAAATGGATTTACACCGTTAATGTATGCAGCAAAGTCCGGCGATTTCAAAACAGTTTATGTTTTAATTGAAAATAATGCTGATTCAAACCTTAAAAATGAAACAGGTACAACCGCATTAATGTTAGCTGCTAAATACGGACATACTCAAATGGTGAAATATTTAGTTCAAAAAGGAGCAAAAGCTTCACTACGTAACGATGTTGGTTTAATGGCAAAAGATTACGCGAAACACTACGGACATTCGCTTACGCAAGCATATTTGGAATACGCGTCAAGATCATAATCCCTAATAACTGCAATGCAGTTAGCACTCAAGAGCCGGTTTGGTACTGTTCCCCAAATCGGCTTTTTTATGCCAAAGATTTCATCCAAATACAATCGGTTAAATCAAGAAACATGTGGAGCACAAGTCCCAAACCAATCCATCTGGTTTTGGGATAAATAGTTAGGGCAATATAAATGGGTTGCACCCAAATGGTATGCAAAGGATGAAAACCGATGCTGCAACGTGCCGGGTCGTAAATCGGGTTTGCAAGCAAATGATCTAAATCTACCAGCATAGTGGACATCAATAGAAAAAAGACTCGACCCGGTTGTTTGCTAAACCTACTAATAAGCAAGGGGAGAAGTATATGCAAACCAATATGAATGAACCCGCGATGTTCATTCAACCATTGAATCAGTAATTCCATTCAAACAGGTATAGATTAGTGAATGGTGATGTCAATGGGAAGCAATGCATGAATCATCGGGCGTCTGTTTTCAGTCTGAATGGCATCCATAATTTCAAAATAAACCGATGGTAAAACAGGATTGTTAAAACCTAAAACGGATAAACTTACTTGATTAGCGCCACTTAACAGTTGTTCAATTACCGTTTTTTGCACCGGTAATTCTAGTATTGAATACGAACTTAATCCGGCTTTTTTAGCTGTAAAAGCAACCGCATCATCCAAGCCGCCTAAAACATCAACCAAGCCAACAGCCTGTGCGTCTTTACCTGACCAAACACGGCCTTGCGCTAATTTGTGAATTTCATCGCGATTTAATAGACGGCCTTCATCCACACGAGTTAAGAATGTCTCATAAAACTGATTCACCATTTGTTGGAATGCTACATCCTCGTCTTTTGAGAATGCTTTAAACGGATTAATCCAATCCGCATGTTGGTGAGATTTTACTTCGTCGTGCGTAATTCCAAGTTTGTCCGTCATCAAATTTTCTAGATTAAACTTTGTAGAGAATACGCCGATTGAACCTGTGATAGTTGTCGGTTCCGCAAAAATAGTATCAGCGGCAACAGCGATATAATATCCGCCGGAGGCTGCAACTCCACCCATTGACGCAATTACAGGTACTTTTTCAGAAGCTTTTTTGATTTTGTTCCACATTAAATCGGCTGTAGTTCCTGAACCGCCCGGACTGTTGATGCGCAAAACAATTCCTTTTACAGATTTATCGTCTAAAGCTTTGGTTATAGCTTCGTCAATTTTTTTATAGGTGAGATAACCTTCATCATCGAATTTGTTCGGTGCCGTTGGAACAATCATTCCGGAAGCATGAATAATGGCAATTTTATTCGTTGAGGTAGTTTCTGTGTCTAAAACAACGCGGTCGTATGAGCTTAACGAAATCGTTCTTAAACGAACAGTTTCAGTTAATCCGGCTTTTTCTTTAACAAAAGATTCCATTTCATCCGGATATAAGAGGGAATCAATTAAACCACGTTCAACAGCTTTGGAAACGGATAAATCAGGAACCTCGTTCATAAAACGATTTATATCTGCCACTTCTAAACCTCGGCTTAAAGCAATTTGCGTGGTGAATTCTTCAACATTTGTAGCTAATAATGCTTGTAGCTGCTCTTTGCTTTCAGCGGAGAAATTTGTGCGAATGTATGGCTCAATTGCTGATTTGTATTTTCCATATCGGGATATTTCCGGTTGAACTCCCACTTTTTCAAACAGGTTTTTATAGAATTCACCTTGCACATAAAATCCGTCGAATTCAAAAAAAGTTTCCGGAGGTGCAATCACAAAATCGGAGACAGAAGCTAAATAATAACCGGCTTCTGAATAACCGACATCGTCGGTATAAGCTATAACGAATTTTCCGCTTTCTTTGAAATCAGCTAAAAGACGACGGGCTTCCTGTAAATTTGCCCAAGATGAACTTATGCCTCGAACATCAAGAAAAATCCCGCTTATTTTAGAGTCTGAAGCGGCTTTTGGTAAGTTGTTTCTCAATAATTCTAATGAAATTTTTGAAGTGTTAGACTCCATAATTTCATCGAATGGATCTTGAACAAAGCGGTCATTTAATGACCCGGAAAGCTTGATTTTTAATATCGTGTTTTCTCTAACGTATGGTGCCGGCTGAGTAGATTGTGAAGCAATAAATGCAATCATCACAAAAAAAACAATCGCAAATGCAATAAAAACGCCAAGAACAGTTGATAATAAATTTCCAAAGAAACGAAGCATAATAATCAGATTTTTTTGATGAAAATGTGTTGGAAGATAGGGCTTTTTCGCAAATACGGATGAGAATAAGCTCCGGAATCAATTAATTTAAATGGCTTATAATCTTTCCAATAGTTCAGAATTTAACTTGATAAGAAGCTAAGCAGACTAAATGGATTATCTCTTTGTGCAATCAATTTAAGCGCATTGTCTTCAATGAATTAAAAAAAGAATGGGCTATACAGGCACATGCAAATGCCCATATAACCCAATATCTCTTGATTAGTTTAAATTGGTTTGAGATTTATTCTTCTTCAGAGATGTTTTTCCACTGCATGAGCAGGGTGTATGCGCCTTTTGTAACAATATTGTCTTTTGAATCAAAAGAGCTCAAAATCTCTATGAACTCATGATCCGTTTTTCCGGTCTCGACTTTTATGGCTTCAAATTGCAAAGGCGTCGTTTGTTTGAACACATACTGCGCTGCACCAAATTGGACTACCGATTCACTTGGCAAACTCAAAGCTTTAGTTTTATTGGTTTCTATGGTTACATTCATGAACAAACCGGGAATTAACTCAATATGTTTATTCTCAAAATGTGCATGAACGTCAATCATTCGTTGCTCATCTAAGTTTTTGCCCACCAATAGAATGTGTCCGAAATAAGTGCTATCAGGATAAGCATTTGATGTAGCAGTTAATTCCAATCCTTCGCTAATTTTGCCGATATCCGATTCCTGAATGTTGATATTCAAATGAATATCATCCGGATTGATGAGTTCAAGAATGGAACGATCTGGTTGGATAAATTCACCTTGAGTGGCAAAAACGTCACTTACATAACCGTTAATTGGCGAATAAAGCGTGATTTCAGCATTAAGATTATCTGCTGAAATACCTTCTTCTTTTATTCCGAGCAGACTCAATTTCTGACGAATTCCGGCGAAAGAAGCTCCCAACTGGTCAAGATCTGCTTTAGCTTGATAGTAACTTTTTTCACTTACGGCTTTATCATTGTACAATTGCTGAATACGTTTAAACTCAACTTGCGCCAATTCCAGTTTCGATTTCACCGTTAAATAATTTTCCTGTAATTCAGAATAATTACTGTGTCTTAATCGAACAAGAGGCTGACCTTTTTTGATGATGGAGCCCGGAAGTAAATCAAGCCAAGAAATGTTTCCGGCAAGAGGAACACTGATGCTTAATCGGTGGTCGGGCGGAAGGTCGATGCTTCCCATTACGTGCAATTGATCTGATAAGGCCCGAATTTCAGGCTTTTCTGTTTCAATTTTTGCATTTTCAAATTGCTGTTTGCTTATAGTAATTACGTTTTCATGATTAGAAACGGCTTGTTCAGTTGTATCGACTTGCTTTGAACAAGCTGCAAGCATAAGGCTTGATAAAAGTATTGAATAGATTGTTTTCATAGTCTGTTGAATTAAAAAGTCGTGGTTGGGTGGTTCCAGAATTCGTTTTCAGCATAAAGGTTGATGTAATCGATAAGCGCTGTGAAGTACGTTTTTTGTGAATCCCACAATTGCTTACTTGTCCATAACCATTCCGTTTGTGAAATGGAACCCGCTTTTAGCTGAGCTTGTAAAGCGTTTTTGCCCAATTCAAAATCAGGAACTAAATGGGTTTGCATATCCTGAATGCGCGCCCACATTTCCTGAAGTTGTTGTTTACTCAATGCCTGAGCATGAGCAATTTTTTGCATCTGTTCGTCCTTGGCATACTTTTCACGTTCTAACATTCGGTTTGAATATTTAACTTGAGCTGATTGTGAATTGAAAAACAGCGGTAATTGTAAGCCAACCTGAAAAGAAGAAAAGCGGTCAGAAGAACCTAAAGCTGCACCGTTTTGATCTGGAGAACCGATGAAAGTCATGGAATAAAATCCTACTCTAAAACTAGGATACCATTGTGATGCACTTACTTTTTGTTCACCTTCCAGTTCTGAAACCTTCGCATTGGCTTTTAACACTAAAGGATGCGCAGTTTTGGTTTCATCAAAAACAGGAACCGGACTCAAGTTTGAATCTCTAAACTCTGGCAAGTTTGCTTGCTGTGTGAGTAATGTTAATTCTTGCTTGAGAGAATACATTCGCATTCTCGTGGCCGCTTCATCTTGTTTTATTTGTTGAATTTGTAATCGAAAGGAGGATGCATCCTGATTCGTGATTGCTCCGGCTTTTACTTGTAAATCAATCGTTCTGGCAGTTGAATCCACATATTCTTTCCAATAGCCCAGTTCTTTTTGGTACTGCGAAAGAATCTTCCATTCATAATACAACTGAATAATTTTCGCTTTTAACTGAGTTTGATTCACGTTGT
Organism: bacterium; assembly: GCA_006226965.1. GTDB lineage: Bacteria > Bacteroidota > Rhodothermia > Balneolales > M1805 > M1805. The sequence continues at coordinate 26,866 of SBGQ01000057.1, forward strand.
AATCTGCTTTGTTTTGTTTGATTCTTGCCGCAAATACACTCGACCTGTTCATATAAATGCTTGGGAATTCAATGTCCTGTTCAATTCCGAATTTTGTATCCGATTCGAAACTGTTAAACTGACCAAATTCACCCATGAAATTGGTTTTGGGTAGATTCCAGCCGGTGCCTTTTAATTGCTCCGCCGCCTGAACATCCATTCCACTTTGTTTGAGCTGCAAGTTTTGTTTATATGCAATTTCAATCAATTGATTTAATTCATCAGGGTGTTGGGCTGAAAGCATGGTTTGGCTACCAAGCAACATAAATCCAACAATCACACTGATTTTCGCCAATAGCGGGAATTTCGATTTAAAAGCGTCACTTTCAAACGTCATATATAAAGCAGGTAGAACAAATAATGTGAGGAAGGTTGCAATAACTAATCCTCCAATTACAACGGTTGCCAAAGGACGTTGAACTTCTGCGCCGGCTCCATTGCTTAATGCCATAGGCAAGAAACCTAAGGAAGCTACGGCTGCTGTCATTAAAACCGGACGCAAACGAATTTTTGTCCCGCGTGTAACAATCTCTTTTACATTATTCATGCCGCTTTCCTTTAATCGGCTGAATTCTGCGATAAGTACGATACCGTTTAATACAGCCACACCGAAAAGGGCGATAAAACCAATTCCTGCTGAGATAGAGAAAGGCATTCCTCGAGTGTATAACGCCAAAATTCCACCGATTGCAGATAAAGGAATTGCTGTGTAAATCAACAAACCTTTTTTTATGGAACCGAAAGCAAAGTAGAGCAGGATAAAAATCAGACCTAAAGCAACAGGAACAGCAATGGCAAGGCGTAATTTTGCTGCTTCAAGGTTTTCAAAAGCACCGCCATAGGTAATGAAATATCCGGGTGACATACTTAAGTCTGTTTGAACCTTTTCATGTAAATCTGTTACAATACTTTGAACATCTCGCCCACGGACGTTAAATCCGACAACAATTCTGCGTTTAGCATCTTCCCGCTGTATTTGATTCGGACCTACTTCAATTTCCACACTGGCAACAGTTTTTAATGGAATTTGACGCCCGTTGTCAATAGGGATTAACAGATTGGCGATATCTTCAACAGAATTTCTGAATTTGTTTTCCAGCTTAACCACTAAATCAAACTGACGTTCGCCTTCATAAATCATTCCGGCTGAAGAGCCCGCTAATGCAGTTTGTATTACCTCATTAACATCATTAATCGTTAATTGGTAACGTTTTAATTGGTTTCTGTTTGGTCTTATGATGATTTGTGGCATTCCGGTAACCGGCTCCACGTACACATCCTTTGCACCGTTAATTGATTCGGCAAGTTTTCCAAGGTGCTCTGCGTAAAGTGCAAGAGAATCCAAATTTTCACCGAAAATTTTACAAACCACATCTTGACGTGCTCCTGTCATGAGTTCGTTAAAACGCATTTGTACCGGAAACTGAAACCCTGCGGTAACGCCCGGAATTTCACTTAAAGATTCACCCATTTTTTCGGCTAATTCAGGAAAAGTCTTCGCTGATGTCCATTCTTTTTTCGGTTTAAGAATCACCATCATATCGCTGGCTTCAATCGGCATTGGGTCTGTCGGGATTTCACCGCTACCGATTTTTGTAACTACTTTCACAACCTCTGGAAAACGCTCTTTTAACAAAGCCGCCGTTTTTTGCGTGTTTTCGATGGTTGTAGTTAGGTTGCTGCCGGTTAAAACTCTGGTATCGACGGCAAAATCACCTTCTTCCAAAGCCGGAATAAATTCACCACCCATGTTTAGTAAGAGTACAAAAGAAGCAATAAATGCTGTAGAAACTCCGGTAAAAAGCGACCAACGGTGTTCCAGTACAAAGCTTTGCATCATTTCAAACCCGTGTTCAACTTTTTCCATCAAACGATCAGAAAAGTTCTTTTTATGGCTGATTTTTTTACTCAGGAAAACGGAAGTTATCATTGGGATGTAAGTAAGCGAAAGTATAAATGCTCCCAACAATGCAAACATTACCGTTTGTGCCATCGGTTTAAACATTTTTCCTTCAATACCTTCCAAACTGAAAATCGGGAGATACACAATTAAGATGATGATTTGCCCAAAAACAGCACTGTTCATCATTTTTCCGGCTGCTCCGGCAACTTCGGTATCCATTTCATCTTGGCTTAACTGATTGATAGATGAAAATGCTTTACTATGTGAAAGTCGGTGCATTACTGCTTCAACAATAATTACGGCTCCGTCCACAATCAGACCGAAATCGAGCGCTCCCAAGCTCATCAGGTTTCCGCTAACCCCGAAAATATTCATCATAATTACGGCAAATAACATGGCAAGAGGGATAATGGAAGCTACAATAAAACCGGCGCGCAGATTTCCTAAGAAGAGAACCAATACAAAAACAACAATGAGAGCGCCTTCCATCAAATTGGTTTCAACGGTTGATATGGCGTTGTTTACCATTTTTGTGCGGTCTAAAAACGGTTCAATAAATACACCTTTTGGAAGAGAAGCCTGTATTTCAACGATTCGCTCTTTTACCTTTTCTATTACAAGGTTACTGTTTGCGCCCTTTAGCATCATAACAACAGCGCCAACTGTTTCACCTTCGTCGTTGTAGGTCATAGCACCGTAACGAGTGGCGTGGTCGATTTCAACTTTAGCCACATCTTTAATGGAAATCGGTGTTCCGTTCGGATGGTACATAACCGGGATTGATTCGATTTCTTCAACCGATTTTAAAAGGCCTTCACTTCGAATGAATAAAACCGCCGGACCTTTTTCAATGTATGAACCGCCGGTATTTTGGTTGTTCATTTCCAACGCCGAGAATACATCAGACAAACTCAGCGAAAATGAACGCAGTTTTTGCGGGTCAATTTTTATATGATACTGTTTGAGTTTACCCCCAAAGCTGGAAACATCGGCAACGCCTTCAACGCCTAATAACTGTCTTCGTACAATCCAATCCTGAATTTCACGAAGCTGTTCGAGCGTATAAAAGTCGGCGTATTCCGGAGTGGTTCTAACTACGTATTGGTAAATCTCGCCTAAACCTGTTGTGATTGGCGCCAATTCTGGAATACCTAATTCAGCCGGAATTACAGAAGAGATTTGTTGAAGTCGTTCGCTAACTTGTTGTCTGGCAAAGTAAACATCAATATTGTCTTTAAATACGATGGTTACTAACGACAATCCGAAACGTGAAAAACTCCGAATTTCTTTAATTCCATGTATGGTTGTAGTGGCTTGCTCAATTGGAAAAGTAATGAGTCGCTCAATATCAGGTGCGCCTAAAGACGGGCTTACCGTAATTACCTGAACTTGATTGTCTGTGATGTCCGGAACGGCATCAATTGGGAGTTGAGTAAATTCATAAATCCCAAACCCAATCAAATTCAAAACTAACAAAGCTATGATTAACTTGTTGTTAATCGATAATTGAATAATTCGATCTAACATGATTTTTATACAATGATTTTTGTCGTTAGATGCCAATGCAGGCACATAACTATTCTGAAATAAGTTAAAAAGAGAAAAAAGTCTTAAATTAATTTAAAACTAAATTCAGATATAAATAGAAGGGCAGATTTAGGCGTTTTT
>SBGQ01000029.1 GCA_006226965.1 bacterium
GGTTATGCAAAAAATAAATACTACGACGATGTTCCGGACGATGGCGGGTATAACCACTTTGAGCTGAAACGCTACAAACGCGCCTACACCCTGCCAGGCGTGTTTAATGCGGGTGATTATGCTCCGCCGATGGCTGATGCTGCAGAATGGATAAGAAGAGATTATCAAATCGGATTTTAAGAAAAATGAAAAAGCTAATTCTTCTATCTGTATTATTTTGGTCTTGTTCAAAATCCAATCTTAAAGAAGAACCAAAGGAGCCTGATCTCAGGCTCCTTTGGAGTTATAATACAGAACATAGTTCAGCTCCTAAAGCTGAACCATTGCTAATCAATGAAAATGTATACATTACGGGTGGCCTTGCTTTACACAAAGTTTCTAACAAAGATGGTTCTAGAGTTTGGATAAATAATGTAGATGGAACGGCATCTAGCTTAAAAAATTACCGCTTTATTGAAAATGGAAACGTAATCATTGGTATGCAACCCAAGAAAATTCATGGATTTGATTTGGAGTCTGGTGAAAATAAGTGGACAATTTTATTTCCAGATTCTATTGATATTTTAGAATTAGGCTTAGGTGCTAAATTTGGTGATTTTGGCTATTTCAATGCATTGAATGGATATATTTCTAAAGTTAATATCACAACTGGTATTCATGAAGTTTTAATCAAATTCCCTTTTAAAATTCGTAACATCAATGTCTTTGACAATGGCGATTTGTTAATTCCACATGAAGAGATTCATAGTGAAGAACCGCTATCGTACACTGCCGTTATGGGGCGCTGGAGTCCCTCCGCTAAAGAATGGATTTGGAAATTTGAACTTAATAATGCAGGTGTTTTTAGTTACAATTACCCCCAAATCGAAAACAACATCGTCTATTCCGGTCTAACCAATGCCGGTTTCATTGCCTTAGACGCCACCACAGGCCAAGAAATCTGGAAAACGATAAAAATGGGTCTAATTACAGGCTTCCATGTGCTTACACCCGATACGATTTATGCTCAAGCGAGAAATCGTGTATATGCACTAAATCGGCATACGGGCGAATTGCTATGGGAAACTACACCCATGGGTGTTTCCGAAAGCACCCGTATTCACTACAAAAACGGGTATGTCTATTGGTGCCATAATAACGGCATCTTCATTTATGATGCAAAAGATGGTAAACAAGTTCACTACCAGCGCCACGAATACGGCGGTTATATCTGGACCTCCACCATGGCCGAAGACCGTCTTTTAGTTCAAACAAGCACGCATTTGTTAGCTTACGAACTGTTTAATCCTGAGGAATAAACAGTTACCTAGTTATTCATGCCTAATTTTTACCAAAAACAAGATTATCTGTGCATTTTCCACATCAGTTGAGTTTATGTAAGTTTGGCAATAGATAATCAAACCAGTATAAATGTCCGATTTCTCCATTTTATTTACTTCCGTTGGCCGCCGTGTTGATTTCATTCAGCAGATGCGTTCAAGGCTTCCTAAATCTATACGCATTATCTGCGCCGACCAAAATGCTGACGCTCCGGCACTGTCCTTTGGTGATGCTTTTGCAACGCTTCCGCCGGTAACTCAAGATGATTTTCCAGGGCGCTTACTAGACTTGTGTCAGGCTGAACGAGTTTCCGTGGTTGTTCCCTTAATTGATACAGAACTCCCCGTTTATGCTCAAATTAAAGATGAAATGAGTTTGTTTGGCGTTCATATCATAATAAGTGATCGCACATGTATTGACCTTTGTCGTGATAAACTTACTTTTGGCTATTTTCTTGAGGAAAAAGGGATTTCAACTCCGCGCATTATTGACTTTTCCGAAACCAACATTCCAAAAGAGCTTTGTCTTCGTGAACGTTTTGGGAGCCGAAGCGTCGGAATGAGAAAAATCAATTCCAAAGAAGTTGATTTGTGGATTCGAAAACGAGATAAAATTCTGACTGAATGGGTCTATGGCACAGAATACACCGTTGACGCGCTGATAGAAAAAAACGGCAGTGTCTCCATTGTCGTTCCGCGAAAACGTACTTTGGTGCGCGATGGCGAATCCATTATCGGTGAAACGGTTAAAGATGATGTCATCATTCAACTAGCCTATCAGATTTTTTCGTTGATTCCTGGTTTATATGGCCCTGTATGTTTGCAGTTGATAGATTCCGGAAACGATTTTTACATAACTGAACTAAATGCTCGTTTTGCCGGTGGAATAACTCTCTCTATTGCAGCTGGAGCCGGTTTTCCTGAATGGTTGGCAGCTCAAGTAAACAACACCGAGCTGGAAACTTATCCTGAATGGATATCAGGAAAAAAAATGCACCGCTATTTGATGGGAAAATATGTTTGAAAAGGTATATGTTGAAAAGGTTTCAGGTTTCAGGTGTAAGGTGTTGGGGGATTCAGTAGTAAGTAGTAAGCATTCAACATTCAGGTTTTAGGTTTTAAATCAACTATCAACCATCAACAATTCCTAAAATCCGACATTCGACATCCGACATCCGAAATCCGAAATCCGAAATCTCCCCTGTCATTTTGGCAAAGCGTGTTTTCTGGTACGAAATTCGTCATATTTGCATCAGAACATAAACAAAACAGACGCAACATATGAATTTCAACAAATTTACAACCAAATCGCAGGAGACCATACAAGCTGCTATCGAAATGGCGCAAAACAAAGGTCAGCAAGCTGTTGATCCACTGCACGTTTTGAAAGCCTTTTTGGCAGACCCTGATAGTATCGTCACAACGGTCATCAAAAAAATCGGCGTTTCTGTCGCATCTCTAAAAAATCAATTGGATGAGGCTATCGCAAAACTTCCGGTTGTAAAAGGGGCTTCCGTTAGCGGGCAGTATTTGTCTAACGAATCCAAAGAAGTGTTTGATATCGCTCAAAAATCAGCAACAGAATTGGGTGATGAATACATTTCATCCGAGCATATTCTCATCGGTTTAGTGGAAGGTAAAGGCGAAGCTACCCGAATGCTGCGCAATCTCGGCATCACTAAAACAAAATTATTAGCCGTATTAAAAGATGTGCGCGGAACTCACAAAGTGGACGACCCCAATGCCGAGCAACGTTATCAAGCTTTAAAACGATACGCTCGCGACCTGAACGAATATGCCGAAAAAAACAAACTCGACCCGGTAATCGGGCGCGACCATGAAATTCGTCGAGTTATGCAGATTTTAACCCGCCGAAGCAAAAACAATCCGGTTTTAGTGGGCGAGCCGGGTGTTGGTAAAACTGCCATTGCCGAAGGTTTAGCTTTGCGCATTTATTCCGGTGATGTTCCTGAAATCTTAAAAACCAAACGTGTGGTTGCTCTTGATATGGGCGCCTTACTCGCAGGAGCCAAATTCCGCGGTGAATTTGAAGACAGACTCAAAGCCGTTGTAAAAGAAGTGACCGACTCAAACGGCGAAATCATTCTTTTTATTGATGAAATGCACACCTTGGTCGGCGCTGGAAAAGCCGAAGGCGCCATAGATGCTGCCAACATTTTAAAACCAAGTCTGGCTCGAGGCGAAATGCACGTAATCGGTGCCACTACACTCGATGAATACCGCAAATATGTAGAAACTGACAAAGCTTTGGAACGCCGATTTCAACCCGTTCAGGTTGACGAACCGAATATTGAAGATACCGTTTCCATTTTACGCGGACTCAAAGAACGTTATGAATTGCACCACGGAGTTCGCATCACCGACGGGGCTATTGTTGCTGCCGCCGAGTTGAGTCATCGTTACATCAGCGACCGATTCTTACCGGATAAAGCAATTGATTTAATAGATGAAGCCGCGTCTCGTTTACGTATTCAGATTGATTCGCTTCCCGAAGAACTAGATAGCATTGAACGCCAAATTCGCCAGTTGGAAATTGAGCGCGAAGCGTTAAAACGCGAAAACGACACCTCCAAAATCGGGAAAATCAGTAAAGATTTAGCGGAATTGGAAGAACAGCGAAAAGCCATGCGTGCCCATTGGATGACTGAAAAAGAAACCATCCAAAAAATTCGTGAGCTCAAACAAGTTATAGAAACCACCAAAGTAGAAGCGGATAAGGCGGAACGTGAATCCAATTACGAACGAGTGGCTGAATTGCGCTATGGAACTATCAAGCGTTTAGAAAACGAGCTCGAATCAGCAAAAAACAAACTAATTGATATACAATCAAGCACTTCAATGTTGAAAGAAGAAGTCGATTCGGAAGACATCGCACAGATTATTTCGAAATGGACAGGCATTCCGGTGACAAAAATGTTACAAAGTGATCGTGAAAAATTACTTTTGCTTGAAGAAGAATTGCACAAACGTGTGATTGGTCAGGAACAAGCCATTGAAGCCGTTTCGAATGCGGTTCGACGTTCACGTGCGGGATTACAAGACGATGCTCGCCCTATTGGTTCGTTCATTTTCTTGGGCTCAACCGGTGTAGGCAAAACCGAATTAGCACGCGCCTTAGCGGAATTTTTGTTTAATGATGAACATGCCATGATTCGCATTGACATGAGTGAATACATGGAACGCCACAGTGTTTCACGTTTGGTAGGAGCGCCTCCGGGATATGTCGGTTATGATGAAGGCGGTCAACTAACTGAAGCCGTTCGCAGAAAACCTTATTCCGTAGTTCTGTTGGATGAAATTGAAAAAGCCCATCCTGATGTGTTTAACGTGCTATTACAGGTTTTGGATGACGGACGACTGACCGACAACAAAGGCGTTACCGTTGATTTTAAAAACACGATTGTGATTATGACGAGTAACATCGGTTCGCATCTCATCAACGAAAAAATTGAGGCGAAAAAAGGTAAACTTAGCGATGCAGATTTAGAAGAATTACAAAGCAAATTACTGGATCAGCTACGCCAGACTATTCGTCCCGAATTCCTGAACCGTATAGATGATGTGATTGTGTTCCATCCGCTTGGAGAAGAACATCTTCGCTCCATTGTTGATATTCAACTCAAACGCGTACACCAGTTGTTGGCAAAACAAGGAATCTTACTAACGGTTCCAAATAAAGTGAAAGACTGGCTGGCTATGCATGGTTACGACCCAAGTTTTGGTGCACGTCCGCTTAAACGACTCATCCAAAACAAAATGGTGAACGAACTGGCGAAAAAACTTCTGCTTCGCAAAACTGAAGGCAAAGCAACCTATGAAACCTCTGTTTCCGCGGATGGCTCTACGCTCGATTTCGTAGAAGTTTTCGATGATGTAAGCGCCTGGGCGGATTAGATGATTTCGAATTAAGGCACGGGAGTATTCTCGTGCCTTTTTTGTTTGAAAGATATTGTTACAATTTTCTTTGAGTAACAGCTCTTTGCTTTAAGTGCCTAGTTTTCATTTCTTATGAAATTATTTTATTGAGGCATAAGCTAATCATTATTCCATATTCCGATTTGGAATAGTTTCTGTTTTTAATTGACTTACCCTTAACTATTCTTAGAATCATTTGTAATCAATTCTCAATTCGTGAATCTATAAATGATTTAGTATTCAATGCATCTTTTGTCAAGTATTCAACTAATCTAAAGGTAAATTGAAGGAACTTTGCAGTTTTTTTTAATCAAAGACAAGATCAAACTATTCATAATTGGTTATCAAAATTTAGCTTCGTTTATTGTAAACTACTCAAAACCCGATTCAGTAAGATAATATTTTCAGAGTTTCTGGCTTCGCTACGCTAGATTACTCATATGGCTTGACCTAGATTCTGGGTCAAGCCCAGAATGACGAGAAACCGAGCAAACATCAGGTAGTGTTCAAATCCCGTGACACACTTTTCTGAATACTACCAGGCTTTCCAGTCTAATTCGTTCTCGTTTTTCATCGTGTGTCATTTAAACTTAGATTCAAGTTACGTTTTTTTGCTTTGACACACTTTTTTGAACACTCTCTTGGTTAACGCTTTTTGATGCTGCAAAATTTCTAAACAAAAGGAGATGCCCGTATAAACGGGCATGACGTTTTTTTTTGTTCCCAAATCATCTCATCGTTTCATCATTTCATTTCATCTCATCGCTACATCAACTAATCAACTAATCAACTAATCAACTAATCAACTAATCAACTAATCAACTAATCAACTAATCAACTAATCAACTAATCAACTAATCAACT
>SBGQ01000037.1 GCA_006226965.1 bacterium
CATCCGACATCCGACATCCGACATCCGACATCCGACATCCGACATCCGACATCCGACATCCGACATCCGACATCCGACATCCGACATCCGACATCATGATACCCAATCTCTAGGATTTTCAAGATTAAAGATTAACTTTGCTTCAGCGCTTCCTTTTTCGGGATGAAAATCGTACACCCAGCGGACTCGTGGCGGTAAACTCATCAAAATGGATTCGGTTCTCCCGTTTGTTTTTAAGCCAAATAAGGTTCCGCGATCGTGAATCAAATTAAATTCAACATAACGTCCACGTCGGACTTCCTGCCACCAACGATGTTTTCCTTCATAATCGTGATGTTTTCTGCGCTGAACAATCGGCACATAAGCTGAAACAAAAGCCGAGCCGATAGCCATAGTAAAATCAGCCATTGTTTCAAACGAATGTTCGTCAGTTGCACGAATATGGTCAAAGAAAATACCTCCGATTCCGCGTGCTTCACCGCGGTGAGCATTAAAAAAATATGTATCACAATCCTTCTTAAAACGCGGATAAAAAGAGGGATCGAAACGGTCACAAACGGTTTTAATAGTTTGATGAAAATGGACAGCGTCTTCATCAAACAAATAATAGGGAGTAAGATCCATGCCGCCGCCAAACCAAGCATCAACCATATGGCCGTCTTTATCGGTTAGTTCGAAATGGCGAATATTGGCGTGAACCGTTGGTACAAAAGGGTTTTGAGGGTGAATAACCAAAGAAATGCCCGTTGCAAAGAAAAAATCACCTTTTATGCCGAGTGTTTGTTTCATCGTATCAGTAACAGGGCCGTGCACTGTAGAAACATTAACGCCGCCTTTTTCAAAAACTTTGCCGTTTTCAATAACTCGGGTTCTACCGCCGCCGCCGCCTTCACGTTCCCACTCGTCTTCCTGAAAAGTTGTATTCACCTCAACATTTTCTAATGCTGTACAAATGGTGTTTTGCAAATGCTGAATATGATGTTCGAAGCGATCTTTTAATGAATTCATGAAATACTAGTTGGTATTAAACTATCAAAATATAGGACTTATGTGTAAAGATTTGATGAATTCGGATATGTAAATCTTAGATTGAAGAAATTTATAAGACTTATTTGTCTTTTTATGATAGGGGTTCTTGTTTTCTCCGGTGTATTACATTCGAATACAAACTCAAAATGGGAATTCAAATGAAAACACTTGCTTTAATCACCACAGCATTGGGATTGACAACCTTACTCGCCGCTTGCTCAAATGACCCTGCTAATATGAACGATAACAGTTCGAATTTTCAACAAGAATTAATGCTCGATAACATTACAGCCATTCCGGCCGATAGTCTTTCCGATGCCGAATTAACCAGTCTGGAATTTATGGTTGAAGAAGAAAAAGTAGCTCGCGATGTGTATATACAATTGTATAGCAAATGGGGTTTAAAACCATTTTCAAATATTTCCGGTTCAGAACAACAGCATATTGATGCCGTTTCAGTTTTATTGGAGAGATATGAAATAGCTTTGCCAACAACTTTAAATCAAGTTGGCGCATTCACAAACCAAACCTTGCAAACGCTACACGATGATTTACTCGAACAAGGAAATGTATCTCTTATTGATGGGCTAAAAGTCGGTGCTTTAATTGAAGAGGTAGATATTCAAGATTTGGAAAACGCACTCGAAAATTCCGTAAACAACGAAGATATTATATACGTTTATCAAAATCTGATTAAAGGCTCCGAAAATCACCTTCGTGCTTATGTAAAGAATTTGAGTCGGCAAGGTGTTATCTATTCGCCTCAAGTACTGGATATCAGCAGATACAGCGAAATTATTGACTAATTACTTCTAATCTCCAAACCAATAATCCTCGTTAGCAAGAGAGAAGCTCAAGTCCGGTGCTTAAAACGCCGGACTTTTTTTTAAAACCATTTTATGAAGAGATAGTCAGCCCGTGAAAAAAAATTAGAAAATAGCTTTAACGGCTAAAGTTACATTTCTTCCGGCAGCAACAATTCCGGAACTGTATGGGCGGTAACGAATGTCTGTAATGTTTTCTAATCCGGCAAATAGCTGCCAATGCTCATTTATTCGATATTGAGACTTCAAGTTCAAGGTGTACCAAGCCGGTGAATATGGGTTACCGTTTTCATCAATCGCGTACATATAATCTTTATCCTGTTCGCTTGGCGCTAAGTCGGCATTGCTAACTTCACCATTATATTGCGCATTCAGTTCTAACTTCCACGATTTGGCAGAATAGTGTAGTCTCGTAACGCCAAACCAAGGTGCGGCATGGCGCAAAGGAGCCGTTTCGCCGCTATCTAATTCTTCTTCTCCTGTTTGATAGGAGAGGTGTGATTGTACACTTAAGCCTCGCCATAATTGGACTTGTATACCGCCTTGAATTCCCCAAACCGTTGCCTGCGCAGCATTTTGAATAGCCTGAACCTGACTCAATTCTCCATCATACAGAATACTGTCTTGGCCGTTTAGGGTAAAATCTCTGCGAACTAAAGCATTGTCCAACAAGGTGTAAAAAACTGATACATCCCATTTGAAGCGATTTTCTATAAGCTGAGCGATACCAAATTCTGCATTGTAAGCATATTCAGATGATAAATTCGGATTCGGGATAACTACGCTTCCGGGTTCAGAATCAAACACTTTCCCCATATCGTCTACATTCGGCGAGCGAAAGCCTGTAGAAAGAGTTCCGGAAATAGTGAGCGTTTTAACGGGATTCCAAATTAACCCGGCACTTCCAATTATTGCACCGTCATTCAAATTGGTTTTGGTGAAAGGGAAGGGGTAAAAACGGGTATCAAATGTTGCATCTAGTTGATAGTAATTATAACGAAGTCCGCTTACCCATTTTAAATACTCATTTTGTTTGTATTGATAGTGTGCGAAAACTGCCCCTGAAAACCAAGTTGCTTGCGGGTAGCGAGATTGAGCATCAACTTGTGAGTTTGGTGTTGAAATATCTTCATCAAAACCGGAAGATTGAACATCGTTGTAAACTACATCTAAACCGTAACTAAGTGTATGTTTTTCATTCCAATTTTTTGAAAAATCGATGGAAGTGGAATACACATCTACACGTTCGGTGAGCGTGTGCCGCACTAATTTTCCAAAATCTCTGTCGATTCTGCTTTCTTTAAAAAATTGATAAGCTGTGTGAATAACGGCATTATCAAAAAAACGATTCGACCCAAGATAAGTGGCGCTCAGATGATTCATTGACCAGATTTGTGGCCCGTAATTCCATTCTGCGCTTCGTGGATTGCTGCCGCGTGTTCGTATTAATCGGTCGTATCGGGAATAGTCAGAAGTTGCAGAATAGGTGAAGGCATATTCAAGATCCCAATTTTTAGCGGGTCTGTAACGAAGCTTTTGTAAGGTATTAAACTGATTATATCCGGTCGGTTTTTGAATTAACGGATTGGAATTGGTGATGGATTGGTCAGCAGTTCCATTGGTCTCCACATAAAACGTGCGTAAATATTCATCGGGGCCGTTTTTGCCCATGCGTAAATCATCAAAATCCCAATAAGTAACACTTCCTGAATAGGCAAGCTTATCAAAGCCAAGTTGGAGCGTTAAATGAGATGTTTTTTCATTATTTGCTGATGAATAACGCGTTTGCGCATTCCCAGAAACTTCCATTTTATCAGAAAAAGAATACACCGGCTTTATCGTTGTGAAATCCATTACACCGCCAATGGCATCGCTTCCGTACATTACCGAGCCCGGACCGAATAAAATTTCCGTTTGTTGAATGGTAAAGGGGTCGATATTAATAACGTTTTGAAGATTTCCGCTTCTGAAAATCGCATTATTCATTCGAACGCCATCAACAGAGATGAGAACTCGGTTGGTTGAAAAGCCTCGAATCATGGGGCTTCCACCGCCTAATTGTGATTTTTGTACAAAAACTTGTCCGGAAACAGAAAGTAAATCAGCTGAGGTTTGAGGCTGTTGAAAACTAACGTCTTTCGGAGTAAGCACGCTTATTCGATTGGGAACTTCTGAGGCGTTTTCTTTCCAACGAGATGCTGAAACAACAATCTGATCCATCGATAAGGTGTTGGGTTCCAATAAAATAAGGCCGTTCATTTTCTTTAATTGAAGCATGCTTATTCGGGCTGATTTGTATCCTAATCTGCGGACTTCAATATCAATGGCTTGCAAAAAAGGAGTTATGGAAGTTTCACCGCGAGCATTGGTAACGGCACTCACCGAAGGATTTTGTGATACGATGGTTACAAGTTCGAGAGGACTTAAATCTTCTCTGTCTTTAACGGTAATAGTTTGGGAAAAAGCTAGAGTTTGAAGTACAAACAAGGCTCCCCATAGTAGTGCTGCTTTTTTCATACTAATAAATGTAAATACGGCTCAAAACGTAAGTTTTAAAAAGATGTATAAACCCGAATTGAAGCGTAAAAATGGAATACGAACCTAAGATTGCGGGAAAGATAGAGAACTTCGCGCGTAAAAAATGCAAGTTGATATCGCATAAGAATGCTAGTACATTTCTGGTGTGAGCGAAAAAAACAGATTACATCCCCGAAATAAAAATCGTACCGCCTATCAGTTTGATGAGTTAATAGGTGTAAATCCGGCTTTAGCAGCTTTTAAACACATCAATAAATATGGAAATGAATCGATTGATTTTGCACAACCACAAGCTGTAATTGAACTCAATAAAGCCCTGTTACAGCGTTTTTATGATGTAGAACAGTGGGAAATTCCGGATGGATATTTGTGTCCGCCCATTCCCGGACGTGCAGATTATGTGCACTATTTGGCTGATATGTTAGCTGATGAAAATCGGGGAGAGATTCCAACCGGAAAACAAGTTAGAATACTAGATGTCGGGACCGGAGCCAATGGAATTTATCCCTTATTGGGTTTGAATGAATACGGTTGGCGATTTACAGCATCCGATATTGATGAAAAAGCCCTCGAAAATGTGATGTCAGTTTTACATAAAAACGGAATAAAAAGAGAGCAGATTGAAATTCGACTTCAAAAAAATCCGGATAAGTATTTTAAGGACATCATCAAGCAAAATGAACTGTATTTGGCAACAATGTGTAATCCACCGTTTCATGAATCTCCAGAGCAGGCTTTTAGCGAAAGCAAACGAAAATGGAAAAATGTGGGAAAAGGTCGAATTTCGGAAAGCACCTTAAATTTTGGCGGACAATCGAATGAACTTTGGTGCGATGGCGGTGAGCGTAGGTTTATTTCAGGAATGATGCGAGAAAGCAGAAGTTTTGCGAATCAAGTTACATGGTTTACAACACTGGTTTCAAAGAAATCGAATCTGCCGGAATTATATAAGGTTCTTGATGAAATTGAAGCAAAACGTGTAAAAACTGTTGAAATGGGACAAGGGCAAAAAACGAGCCGTTTTGTGGCTTGGAGTTTTGTATGAGTCGATGTTACTCTACAACATCGATTCCCGCATTTCTTCCAGTTTTTCGTTAGCAACTTTGCGGATGATTCGGTGAGTTAATAATTCCACTTTTTCCCAATCTTCAGCAGAGAAATGATGTTTTAATTTGTCCATTTCAGCCCGACGAATAACTTCCAGTTTAAGATTCATTTCAGTGATGTGAGGAATCAAAAGTTGTTCAGATAGCCATGCTCTGTAACTGTGTAATTCGTTTCTGATAATTTGATTAGCCATCGGAACAGAAGCTTTTCTCTTTGAATAGGTCTGATCCATCGAGTTTTGCAAATCATCCATGTTTATTAGAACAATAGAAGGATGTTGTTTCACATCTTCATCAATGTTTCGTGGCACAGATAAGTCGATATAGAAACGTTTTGTACCATCGGTCGGTACTTGAGCAAGAGTTTCCAGATTTATAACCGGTAAGATAGATCCGGTAGCTACAATTACCAGGTCAGCTTTCGCTAAAACTTCTGGTAATTGTGCCATTCCGGAATAACTAACACCAAACTCCCCTGCGATGAATAAAGCTTTTTCTTCTGAACGATTAACCAGAGTGATGTCTTTTACACCCAGATTAATCAAATTTTTACAGGTAACAGTCCCCATTTTTCCTGTACCGACAAGAACGACTTTTTTTTCAGAAAAGTTCCTGAAATGATGCTGAGCAAACTGAACGGCTGCACTTGCAACAGAAGCCGCACCCATTCCCAAATCGGTTTCTTTTCGAATACGTTTGTGTGTGCGAAATACGGTATGCATTAATCTATGGAAAGAAGAGCCAACCATATGGGCTTCATGTGCCAAATCGTAGGAGTCTTTAACCTGTTTCACAATCTGTAAATCGCCTAAAATCTGAGCATCTAAACCTGCGGCAACTTCAAAAAGATGGCGAACAGCATCTTCACCAAAGGTTTCAAATCCGTGTTCTTCAAACTCTTCTGCATTTCCTCTGCTGAAATCAATCAATAAATTGATTAATTCTGAGGTTTCTGCTTTGTATGAAAAAAGTTCAGTCCGATTACACGTTGAAACGATGATGAGCTGCTCAATACCACGTTTTTTGGCTTCGGCATACAATGCCATTTTTTCTGCATCAGATAAACTGAAACGCTCTCTAACCATAACCGGGGCACTCCAATGGTTTACCCCGATGGCTGAAAAATCTTGTAAGAGCGTCTCTGCTTTGGTCATATTATGATGCAATCGTTTTTACGTTTTCAGCAGGATTAACCAAATGGTCAACTTGCTTTAACACTTCTTGTTTTAGCGATTCGATAAATAATTCGGAATCGTTTAAACCCTTGCTCACTTTTAGCGTGTGAATATGAAGCCCGTGTTCTTCAATTGCTTCCGGTAATTCCATGCCTAATTCAACCAAGGTTTCGATATGGTCGGTTACGAAGGCAACCGGAATCATCACTAAATGTTTGATGCCATATTCGAGCAGGCGAAATACGAGGTCTTCGGTGTTCGGTTGCGTCCATTTTGCAGGGCCAACGCGTGACTGATACGATAACCAGTATTGCTCTTTTCTGCCGCGTAAATCCATAATGGCTTCCACGGTTTCTTCAATCTGCTTAGTGTATGGGTCGCCCGACTCCACTTCGGAAACCGGAGTGCCATGAGCAGAAAAAACTAAATGAATTTCTTTGCGTGTTTGTTCATCAAGATCAGCTAAAGCTTCTTCAATTCGCTGATTTAATGATTTTAAATAGGTTGGATTGAGATGGTAATTTTTGATGTAATACTCATTCCAAGGTTTGTGATTTCCAAATTCTGCTTTTGTAAGATTTTCCCAATCGCGGAAACTGGAACCTGTAGTCGTCCAAGAAAATTGAGGATATAAGGGTAATAAAACGACATGTGTAATTCCGTCTTCTTTCATTTCGTTGATGACAACATCTGCGAACGGACGCCAATAACGCATGGCCGTGTAGGCTTTCACGAATGTATTCGGTAAAGCTTCTTTTAAACTTTTTTCGAGCGCTTTTCTTTGTTGTTCAGTAAGTGGATTGATAGGTGAACAACAATCTGAAACCACTTTATTCTGCCGATTCAGGCAATGTTTGCTTCCGGTACAACCTTTTGGGCAAGAGTTAATTTTCTTGTAATTAACGGCAACTTTCGGAGCACGAAACTTTGAAATAACAGTCGCCAATGCTTTTTGAAGTGTTCCGCCGCCCAGCTTGATGATATCGGTATCACTAAACAGATTGTATAAAAATGTACGGGCTGACTCCTCAGAAGTAGGTCCGCCTAAGTTCATTAAAACTACGCCAAGTCGAGTTTCTTTTTGCATGTATAATTCTCGTGGATTTTAACGGTTCAAAGATGCTGATTAAATATGAAGACTTTGTGAAGAATCGGACATGTTTGTCCTAATTAAAATCAATCTAAATAATTAAATTGGATGGTTTTTGCTCTACAAAGTTCATCAGGATAGGCTAACAATTCAAACATGTAAAATCGTTTAGGATTATAGAAGTTTTCTATGAATTTTGATGGATGATGGATGATGGATGATGGATGATGGATGATGGATGATGGATGATGGATGATGGATGATGGATGATGGATGATGGAATGATTTGGAAACGAAAAAGCAGTCACACATACTCGCGCCAGAATGTGCGTTTTTCTAGGGCACGACCGCGAAACGTCATACTGCGAAAGCAGGTATCTATGAAGTATGAAGCAACGTGTTTTTACCTAGGACTCCCAGTGCTTTAAGCACTGGGAGTCCTAGAGTTGAGCCGAAATTACTTTTCAGCTTTAATTTCTTTGTAATAGGCTTCTAAAGATGGAGAAGTAAGTATTTGCGGCAGAATGGATTCCGTTTGTTTCTCGAATGCTTTTTTATCAACATGAATAATCTCTACACCGGCTTTTTGAATTTCTTCCAAAGCCTTTTGTTCGGATTCTTTCCACAAAGAAATCATTTTTTTATAACTATTCAGAGAAGCCTGTTTAACCCACGATTTTTCATCAACAGACAATTTTTTCCAAGAGTGTTCACTTATCAAAAGCATATCAGGAACGGCGGTATGTTCATCAACAATGTAGTATTTACAGACTTCGAAATGGCGGGTCAGATAAAAACTAGGCAGATTATTTTCGGCACCGTCAACCACACCTTGCTGTAACGCGGTGTACAATTCACCAAAAGAAATCGGTGTTGCAGCGGCTTCAAAACTCTTTACCATTAACAAAGCCGTATTACTTGGCTGAACACGAATTTTCAAACCTTTTAAATCTTCCGGTTGTTCAACTCGTTTATCTAAGGTGTAAAAACTTCGGGTTCCTGCATCATAAAAACATAATCCCCGAAGATAAAAATCGGTACCGCTGGCAAGTAAACGCTCTCCGATTTCACCTTCAATAACTTTACGCATGTGTTCTTCGGAATTAAATAAATACGGAACACCCAAAATGCGTAAATCCGGAGCAAAACTTTCAACAACTGCCGCCGACGATTTACTGATATCAATCGATCCGATTTGTAATAATTCCAGTAACTCACGCTCCGAGCCTAATTGTGACGCCGGATAAATATTCACTTTCAATTGCCCGTTTGATAATCGGTTCACTTCATCAGCCATAAAAACCATAGCTTTATGAACAGGATGATTTACATCCATGCCGTGAGCCAATTTCAACACTTTATTGGATTTTTGAGCACTGCAATTCAACAAGCCAAATAATCCAAGTAAAAAGAAGAGCGATTTCACTTATGCCACCGAAGTCTTTACATCAGCAAATTGGAAATACTCTTTTGCATTGGTGTAACTTACTTTTTTAACCAAATCGCCGACAAGCTCGAAATCCATCGGCAGCAAACCTTTTTCCATTTCCCTGCCTAAGATGTTGCATAATAAACGTCGGAAATATTCATGCCGCGGATAGGAGAGAAAACTTCGGCTATCGGTAAGCATTCCCACAAAAGCACTTAATAAACCCATGTTAGACAAAGCGTTTAATTGTGCTTCCATTCCATGGAGTTGGTCTAAGAACCACCATGCAGAGCCCCATTGCATTTTTCCCCGAACGGAACCGTCGTTAAAGTTACCGATCATTGTGGCGAATACTTCGTTATCAGCCGGGTTTAGATTGTAAAGAATCGTTTTCGCCAATTTATTTTCAGCATCTAACTGGTTAAAAAACGAAGCCAAGGTATTAGCCTGAGAATAATCGCCAATGGAATCAAATCCGGTATCAGGTCCAAGATTGGTCATCATTCGGGTTGAATTATTCCTCATTGCACCTAAATGAAACTGCTGAACCCAGTTTTTTTTATGATCCATTTTGGCGAGTTCAATCAACAAATAACCACGTAATTGAGCACCTTCTTCGAAACTGACTAATTTTCCGTGTCTTGCTTTAATGAAAACATGATCTAATTCAGTTTTTGTAAACGAACAGGAATCAATATGATTCAGACCGTGGTCGGAAAGTCTGCAACCGTTTTCATGGAAAAAATCGTGACGATTTTGAAGCGCTTCAATTAATTCATCTAAATTGGTGATGCTCATTCCTGAAACTTGTTCAAGCTTATCCACATAATCTGAATAATTCTTTGTGCAGGAAAAATCCATGGCTTTATCCGGGCGAAAAGCGGGAAGAAGAAGGAGCGAATCGCCTGTTTCGCGGTGTTTTTGATGCCATTCCAACGAATCAATAGGGTCGTCTGTTGAACAAACTACTTCAACTTGTTTTCCTTTCAACAAACCCTTAACAAAGTGCGATTCTTTCGATAAGTGTTGATTTGCTTCCTCATAGATAGTCGGCGCTGAATCTGCATTTAATAAATCATCGATACCAAAATAACGGAGAAGCTCAAGGTGTGTCCAGTGATAAAGTGGATTTCGAAGTGTAGCAGGAACGGTTTCAGCCCATTTTTCGAACTTTTCTTTGTCTGAGGAATTTCCGGTTATGAATTTTTCGGAAACACCGTTTGTGCGCATGGCACGCCATTTATAGTGGTCGCCATGTAACCAAACTTCGCTCAGATTATTAAATCGTCGATTGGTGGCGATGTCTTTTGGCGATAAATGGCAGTGATAATCAATTATCGGTAAGTCGGCAGCATATTCATGGTATAATCGCTGCGCAGATTTCGTTTCCAGTAAAAAGTCAGGAGTGATGAAGGTTTTCACGATACATTCCTTTCAATTCCATACATAAGTCCGCGCAATTCTGCTAAACCTCTTAACCTTCCTATAGCCGAATAACCGGGATTCGTTTTTTTGGATAAGTCATCGAGCATTAAATGTCCGTGATCCGGACGAAAAGGTATTTCAGTTATCGTATGACCCTTTTTTACGCGATTTCTTTGTTCTTTGAGTAAGGTTTTCATGATTTCGTACATATCAGCTTCACCTTCGAGGTGATTGGCCTCATAAAATGAACCGTCTTCTTCAACGCTTACATTTCGTAGGTGAACAAAATGTACACGGTCACTAAAATCAGTCAGAATTTTATTCATATCCTGATTCTTTTTTGCTCCTAATGAACCTGTACAAAAACATAAACCATTATGATTGGAAGAGACCTCTCTAAACAGAGTTGAAAGGTGTTCATAGTGGCTCACAATTCTGGGTAATCCAAATAAACTAAAAGGCGGGTCATCGGGATGAATCGTCAAATAAACACCGTTTTCTTCAGAAACTGGTACGATTTCTCGCAAAAAAAGCAGCAAATGTTCTTGAAGTTTAGATTCACTGATTTCGTCATATTCAGCCAGTTTTTTACTAAAATCCTGCAAAGTGTAAGTTTCTTCTGAGCCCGGTAAGCCAGCCAATATAGTACTTGTGATAGATATTAACTCGTTTTCATTCCAATTCGAAAATCGTTCTTTAGCTTTTTTAAGTTGTGAATCTGTGTAAGAGGAGGCAGCTTTTTTTCTCATCAAAACAAAAACATCAAATGCGATGTAATCCAGCATGTCAAATCGTAATGCTTTAGAGCCGTCTGCAACTTCATAAAATAATTGAGTGCGGGTCCAGTCTAAAACCGGCATAAAATTGTAGCAGATAACATTTATTCCGGCTTTTGCGGCATTTTGAATAGATGTTTTGTAATTCTGAATATACTTCTCAAAAGAACCTTTTCTTAGTTTGATGTCCTCATGTACGGGAATACTTTCGATTACGCTCCAAGTTAAACCGGCAAGTTCAATTTCGTTTTTTCGATTTAATAATTCATTTACAGTCCAGATTTCACCGTTGGGAATATGATGAAGTGCACTCACAATACCTCGTGCACCTGCCATTTTGATGTCATTTAATGAAACCGGGTCATTCGGGCCAAACCACCGCCATGTTTGTAATAGACTCATTTAGGAACCAAGTATTTTATCAAGTAAACCTAGCAAATTTGTACACATCTAATCTTGGAATTCAGCTAATGTGAAAAAAAATTGCACAACTAATGCAATATACTGTTTCAATAATCAAATTCAAATAATCAAAAAAACGCTTTTTTTGATTAAAGAGCGATAGGGTTTGATTTTTTAAAGAATATAATTTGTGCAAAAATTTGCATAATTGAAGGAAAAAAATTGCATTTAATTTTGAACTTGCAGATATTCCCGATGCATGATGTGTGTTTTAGGGTTGTTGCATTCGTGCGGCAATTTACATGCAAAAAAAAACACGCTTTGTGTTTCATACAAAGCGTGTTATTTATCATCTACAGACGGCTATTACCCCATTTGCTAGACAAAAATTAGGGTCTTCTACGGTGCTATACAATCCGCAATACATCGTATTTTGATTGTAAAAAATACGTAGTTAATCAAGTGTTTTTACAATTATACGTACGTAATTATGTAAAATTCTAAGCGATTAGGTGATTTTCAAGCACAAATCGAACCACATCTAATTTATTCTTCAAGTCAAGTTTTTGCATAATGCGGGTTCGATGCGTATCAACAGTTCGCGGGCTAATATGGAGTTTTGAAGCAATATCATTACTGGTTAAACCTCGGCCAACTAGCTGCAAAATCTCTTTTTCGCGTCCGGTTAACTTTTCTAATTGTTCGAGACATTCGTCTTTTTCTTCAAGAATTACACGATCAACCCCTATTTGGGAAATAAATCGCTTATTAATCAATTCTGAAATGGATTGGCTAAAAACAGACTCTCGGTTATAAGCTTTTCGAATGGCTTGAATGAGTTCATCTTTGTGGCAGTTTTTTATGATATAGCCAAATGCGCCCGCTTTAATCACTTTTTCCAGATAATCTTCTGAAATATAAGAGGTTAAGATGATGACAACCGCCTTTGGATCGTGCATCAAAATAGATTTAGTAGTCTCGATACCATCCAGTTCGGGCATTGCGATGTCGAGAATGGCAACATCAGGCTTGTGTTTCAAATATTTATGAACACAATCAGGACCGTCAATTGCTTCTGCGCATACATACATGGTACCGGTTGATTCAATAACGGTACTCAACCCAAAACGGACAATATCATGATCATCTGCAACTAATATGGATAGTTTTTGTGTATTCATGAGTAATAGAGCCGCCAATTTTGCAATAATATGAGCAATATTGAGACATCAATCAAGCGAATAAGACTTCAAAAAGACTGAATCAAAATCAACAAAACAGAAAATCGATTGAACTTTTGTTTGAACTTCTGAGATATGCCTGTTTCTTTGAATAAAATATTGGGAAAATAAGTGCTTAGTTAAAATTCTGATAAGCGTACAATTATTGAATCCCGTATCTTCGCCATTCTTTCAACCATGACAATTTAAACCTTTTTTACACATTATGGCTTTGCAACGCACGCATACTTGTGGTGAACTCAGAAAATCAGATACCGGAAAAGACGTTGTTTTAAACGGATGGGTTGACACCCGCAGAGATTTAGGCGGAGTTATTTTTATTGATTTACGTGATCGTTACGGAAAAACTCAAATCGTATTTTCGCCACAGGATAATCCACAAGCCCATGCTTTGGCAGATCAGTTACGTTCCGAATTTGTAATCGGAATTAAAGGCGTTGTTGAAGAAAGAGATTCGGTAAATATAAATCCGAACATGCCAACCGGTGAAGTAGATATTCGTTGCTCTGAGTTGGTTATTTATTCTAAAGCAGAAACCACACCTTTCGAAATTAAAGACGATACCAAAGCTAACGATGATATTCGTTTAAAGTATCGCTATTTGGACTTACGTCGTCCATCTATGCAAGATAAATTGATGATGCGCTCCAAAGCATATCAGGTTATCCGAACATTTTTTAATGAAAATGAATTTTGTGAAGTAGAAACACCTGTACTCATGAAATCAACTCCGGAAGGAGCACGCGATTATTTAGTTCCTAGCCGTGTGAATCCGGGAAAATTCTTTGCTCTTCCTCAATCACCGCAGACATACAAACAGATTTTAATGGTTTCCGGTATGGACCGTTATTTCCAGATTGTAAAGTGTTTCCGTGATGAAGACTTACGTGCTGATCGTCAACCTGAGTTTACCCAAGTGGACGTTGAAATGAGCTTCGTAAATGAAGAAGATATTTATGCGTTAATGGAAGGTTTAGTTAAGAAAACCTGGAAAGAATTGGTTGGAGCCGATGTACAAACTCCTTTCCCGCGCATGACGTACGACCACGCAATGAATACATACGGATCTGATAAACCGGATACTCGTTTTGGTTGTGAGTTTGTTGATTTCTCTGATATCGTTGGCAAATCTGAATTTCGTGTTTTCTCTAAAACCGTTGCCGATGGCGGTATCGTTGCGGGATTTGTAGTTCCGGGTCAAGGCGTTTTAGGCCGTGGAGTGATGGATCGTTTAACCGACCGTGCCAAAACTGAATTAGGTGCAGGTGGTTTGATTTACATCAAAAACAACAAAGATGAAGTGTATTCAAGCGTCGGAAAATTTGTTTCAGAAGATATTACCAAAGAAATGGTTGCTAAATCCGGTGCAAACGAAGGTGATTTATTGTTGATTTTGGCAGGTAATCGCGCTGATGTGCTCAATCAATTAGGCGGACTTCGTTTAATAGTTGGCCACGAATACAATTTAATTGATTACAACAAGTACAATTTCTTATGGGTTACTGATTTTCCATTGGTTGAATACTCAGCGGAAGATGGTCGTTATTATGCAATGCACCACCCATTTACTTCACCGAAAGAAGAAGATATCGACAAAATGGAAACAGACCCGCTTTCAATCCGCGCTCGTGCTTACGACTTAGTATTGAACGGAAGCGAGTTAGGTGGTGGTTCGATTCGTATTCACAACCGCGACGTACAATCTAAGATGTTCCGTTTATTGGGTATAGGCGAAGAAGAAGCCCAAGAAAAATTTGGTTTCTTATTAGGTGCGTTCAAATACGGTGCGCCTCCTCACGGTGGTATCGCACTTGGTCTCGACCGTTTGATGATGTTAATTACAGGTGCAAAAAGCTTACGTGAAGTAATCGCATTCCCGAAAAACCAAAAAGCTCAAAGTTTGATGGATAACTGTCCGGATGTAGTTGAAACCAAGCAATTGGATGAACTCCATATTCAGTTAAAACCAATGGTTAAATAAAACTCTCATTATTGATGTTTTGAAAGGTCTGGGTCGTTTGATTCAGACCTTTTTTGTTTATGAATGGTTATACTTCTTTGATGAAAACTGTTGCATGAATAGATGGTTGCCGTTCGGGTTGGGTTGTTGTAAGCATACAAGAAATGAGCATTCAGCAAATAGACATCATTTCAAAAATAGAGGAATTAGAGTCCAATTTGTTTGATTCCATTTGGATAGATATACCCATTGGTTTAGCCGAACATAGCGAACGCGAGTGCGATCTGGAATTAAGAAAATGGTTGGGTAAAAACCGTTCTTTCGTATTTATCACTCCCGTTCGGGATGCTGTTTATGCTTCGAGTTTTAAAGAAGCAGGCGATATTAATCAGCTAAAAACGGGAAAACGGATAAGTGTACAAGCTTGGAATATTTGTTCTAAAATTAAAGAGTCAGATACTTGGTTGAGATATTATCCCGATGAAATCAGAAAATGGAAGGAATCCCATCCGGAATCTATATTTCATCTGCTTAATGATGAAAACGCTCTGGATTCAAAAAAAACGAAAGTAGGGTTTGAGCAACGAATACAGCTTATTCAAGAAGAAATCACAGATGTTACTTCAATCAGGGATTTCATTAACCATACAAAACGAAAGCAGGTACAGCCTGACGATGTCTTAGATGCGGTTATTCTGGCAATTGCTGCAAGTAAATCAACCGATAGAACTATGCTGATGTTCGGAGACCATCAAACGGATAGTTTCGGATTGCCGATGCACATTTGTTTACCCGACCTGAAACGCAAACAATTTTAGATATTCAGTTTCCGGCATATTAGGATGAATCGGGTGGTCGGCTGCATGAGTAGATTTAAAAATCATTTTTAAGGTTCGACCTTCTTTATAAGCAGCTTTTCGAACAGTATCAATAAAAGCATCTTCCATGATGTGATGCGAACAACTAGCCGTTACTAAAAATCCATCCGGTTTTAATAATTGCATTCCGAGTCGGTGCATTTTGGTATATCCTTGAAGCGCAACAGGAACCGTTTTTCTGTTTCTTGTAAAATTCGGAGGGTCAAGATTAACAACATCAAACGTTCCCAATTCACTTATATCCAGATTCGATTTCATTAAATCAATTTTGCGGAAATCGACTTCAAGGTTATTTCTTTGTGCATTTGCACGAGCTCTTTCTAAAACATGTTCGGCAATATCGGCCGCTATAACTTCACCTGCTCCGGCTTTTTTTGCATTCAGAGCGAAACCGCCTTCATTACAAAATCCGTCGAACACACGAGAATTAGGTTCTATTAAATTTCTGAACCAAAAACGATTATCACGTTGGTCTAAGTACAAACCTGTTTTTTGGCCGGAAAGCACATCTACTTCGTAAAAAAGCCCGTGTTCCTGCATCATGGTTTTGGCATCTTCCTCAGAGCCTTTTGCCATTCCTTGTTCTTCAGGAAGCTGCTCCAATTTTCGGTGATAATGATCGTTGCGAAGAACGATTGCTTTAGGTTGAACCAATTCATCTAAAAGCGAAACAATATCATCTTTGAATACTTCCATTCCGGCTGCATTTATCTGCACACTGAGAACATCGTTGTATTGATCAACCAATAGGCCTGGAAGACCATCACTTTCAGCATAAACCAAACGAAAGGAATCGGAAGTTTTAATCAGACGTTTTCTTAAATGAATGGCCGATTCTAACTTTTTTTTTAAAAATTCTTTGGTGATGGGTTCTTGATGACGACTTAATGCGCGAAAACTGATTAACGAATTAGGGTTTACAAAACCGACAGCTGCAAATCTACCTTGCGAGTCGAACACTTCTGCCAATGAACCGGATTCCAAATGTTTAAATCCTGCTTCCAACTCATTGCTGAAAACCCAGTCATGGCCGTGTAAAAAACGTTTTTCAAGTTTCTTTTTTAGTTGAAGCTTTTCCATAAAGAATATCGGTTTAGAAATAAAAAAGGCTGCGTGTGCAGCCAGGTGAGCCGAAAATGGGACTCGAACCCACGACCTACGCTTTACGAGAGCGTCGCTCTACCACCTGAGCTATTTCGGCTGATAATCAATCAAATATACAGAATGTTGAATGTTCAAATGGATGCCAAAGAGCTGATACCTATAGAAATCAGTAAACTTTATCGATTGGAAATTTAAAAAAAAGTGCTTTCTTGCTTAGAAAATTCTAAGGGTTTTAAGGATAGGTATTTTCGTATTTTCTGAAAACTTGATGGACAGCAAATAATTACATACATGAGTTCTAACGTATTATTAATTGACGACGACAAAACAATCTTAGTATTGTACGCAAGCTTTTTAGCAAAAGAAGGGATTACGGCATATCAGGCAGAAAATGCAGAAATGGCACTAAGAACCGTTATGAATGTTCCTGTTCGATTAATTGTAACTGACATCAATATGCCGGGTATGACGGGCATCGAATTGGCGCACAAATTAAAAGAACGATATACTACTGTTCCGATTATAGCCATGTCAGCGTTGTCTTTTAAAGAGCAAAAAGAAGATTTAATAGACGCAGGTATTGTTGGTTTTTTAAGGAAACCTGTTAAAAGAGAATTGTTTATTCAAACCGTAAAACAGTTTTTACGTTAGCTTTAAATACCCTTTTTCGATGGATAATCTGATGCCAGCATAAGCGAGTCCGGCAAAAAATAGGCTGATACTCGGAATCCAAATTGCATCAAAATGAAGATGTGAAAAGGAATAAGCACCGATAAAGCCGCCAATTGCAAAACCTAACAATAGACCTACATACAAACGAAGTTTCAAAAAAGGAAGTTCTTTTGTTCTGAAAAACTGTCCGAGTAAAATACCCAAATCGGTAATTACACCGGTCATATGTGTAGTTCTGATGATAGCTCCACTATACGTTGTTGCCATAGCATTTTGCAATCCGCATGCCGCACTTACAAAAAAATCGGCATAGCTGAGTTCTGCTTTAAAGAGGAAAATGCTGATTGCCAGAAAAAAGGATTCAACCATTATTACAATTCCGTAGCGTTTACCGAAGGATAAAACTGCATCGCGGATAATTAAGCTGGATAAGATGGCGCCCAGTAGAAAACTGAACATCACGCCAAGAATATGCCAAGCAGATTGAAAGGGTTCGGTATAAAGATGAATTCCGAATTGTGTTAGGCTTCCGGTTACATGGGAAACAGCCTGATGTTGAAAACTCAATACGCTGATGGCATTTATCATGCCTGCGAAAAAGCTGAGGATAACGCCGCCCAACCAAATCCAGTTAGGCATTTTATGAATCATTTGTCGTGTTCTTTAAGTATTTTCGGCTCGGTAATTTGAACCGGAGACACGGTAAATTTAAACAAGATTTAAAGTAATAAACAGTTATTTATGGCATTTGTATTCATTATTGTAACATTAATCACCACATTGTCTGCGTGGACATTCGCACCACAGTTTCAGAAAGACGGAATGCTGTATCCATATCAGGTTTGGCATCAAAAAAAATGGTATCAGTTATTCAGCAGTAGTTTTTTACATGCCGATTTAACGCATTTAGCATTTAACATGCTCACTTTGTATTTCTTTGGACCTTATTTGGAATCGATTCTTGGAAGTGGTTTGTTTGCAGCATTGTACATGAGTGCAGCTATTGTTTCCAGCTTACCGACCTTATACAAACATAAAGACAATCCAAACTATGCTTCATTGGGAGCTTCAGGCGCTGTTGAAGCAGTTATTTTTTCATACATTTTATTTGAGCCGCTTTCTAAGATTTATTTGTTTTTTATCCCTGTGGGTATTCCTGCATTAATTTTTGGGTTTTTATACATAGGGTATAGTTTTTATGCAAGTAACAGAGGAACAGGAAATATTAATCATGATGCACATATTGGCGGTGCACTTTTTGGTTTAATTTTCACTTTGATTAGCTACCCGGATTCTTTGTCAATTTTCTTGAGTTATTTCGGATACTAGATTTTTTTTGATTACTTGAATACGATTTGTTATTATAGGGGACACTAAAAAATAATCGGAGACATGTATGTATAAAAGAGCACAATTAGCTGCTATAATTGTTTGCAGCATTCTAATCACTTCTTGTGATTTATTTTCAAACGAATCAGATAAATCGAGTTACTTCACTCTAAAAATTGATGGTGAAGAAATGGATTTAAGCGGAGGATCTAGCGCAACATTCAGTACAGAGTTTAACAGTCTTTCTATTACCAGCGGAAGTGTACTAAGCGGCTGGGGTTCTGTTGACATACGAATCGGTAGTTTTACTAATGCAAAAACGTATGAAGCTTATCCAGGTTATATAAACGATTATGTTAATGTCGAAATTTGGGAAAACTCTACTCGCAATAAGTTTGAAAATAGCTCCGGAAATAAAACCAAACTGGTTATAGATTCATATAAAGAGAAAAGTTTTATCTCCGGAAACTCAACGGTTACATTGGGTAATGGCTCTGTTGCTGAAATAGAATTCTACATTACCAATGTGAACAAAGAATAGACGGAAATCAACCGAAACGTCTTCTAAAATCACTCATAAAATCAACGAGTATTTCCACAGATTGCAGACTTACTGCATTGTAAAGACTTGCGCGAATTCCACCAGTTGAACGATGAGCTTTTAAGCCGATTAAGTTGTGAGCTTCTGCTTCTTTCAGGAAAACGGATTCCAAATCGCGATTCTTAATGCGAAATAAAACGTTCATTTTAGAACGGGAGTCCGTTTCAACCTGATTTTCATAAAAATCATCATCATCAATAGCGCAATACAGCATTTTAGCTTTTTGCTTGTTGATGATTTCCATTGCTGCCACTCCGCCTAAATTCTCAAGCCATTCGAGAACTAAATCAATCAAATAAATGGTAAAGGTTGGCGGTGTATGGTATAATTCACCTGTATGAGAACCATATTGTAAATATGTTGGGATGTTATCGGTATGAGCCTTTTTTAAGAACTCATCATCCAGAATAACAACTGCTGCACCACTTGGGCCGAGGTTTTTTTGTGCTCCGGCGTAAATTAAACCGTATTTGTCGATATCAATCGGGCGAGACAAAAAGTCGGATGAAGCATCGCAGACTAATGGAATTCCGTTTGTATTTGGTTCGGTAGAAAACTGAGTTCCGTAAATAGTGTTGTTCGATGTATAGTGAACAAACTTCGCACTAGGATTAAAACGCACTTCATTGGCGCTAGGAACTCGGTTAAAACCGGATTGCTCTGAGCTGTATGGTATTTTTATATCACCATAAATACGAGCTTCTTTAATCGCTTTTTGTGACCAAACACCGGTATTCAAATAATCCGCAGAATCACCTTTATTTAGGAAATTCATTGGTATCATAAAAAATTGATGTGTTGCACCGCCCTGCAAAAACATGACATGATGTTTTTCAGAAAGCCCTAACAAGCGTTTCATACGTGCCTTTGCTGAATCAAAAACGGGGTCGAATTCTTTCCCGCGGTGACTCACTTCCATGATGGAAGCTCCTGCGCCTTTATAATCTAATAATTCTGCTTGCGCTTTTACGAGAACTTCTGTTGGGAGTGTGGCCGGACCGGCGCTAAAATTGTGAGCTCTATTCATAAAAAATGAAAATCAAAAAGTGTGTACGAGTAAGCCGGAACGTAATTTTGGTTCGAACCAGGTTGATTTTGGAGGCATCAATTCCCCTGCATCAGAAACATCCATTAATTCCTGAATACTTGTCGGAAACATACTGAACGCGATATCAGCTTTGCCCGTGTTTACGAGTTTTTCCAATTCAACCGTTCCGCGGATTCCGCCGACAAAATGAATTCGTTTATCCGTTCTTTGATCTTGAATTCCTAAAATGGGTTGCAAGATATACTCACTTAATCTGGAAACGTCTAATTTGTCAGCTACGGCGAAGCCATTAGTGGCTGGTAAAATGTAGGTATTCCAAGCGCCTGAATAGAATACGGAAAAATGTCCGGCTTCTTTTGGTGTGGCTGAAATATAATCTGCTTTTTTACAGGTTGATTCCAGTTTGAAAACGAAATCAGATTCAATTCCTTTAACCACGCGGTTGTAAGCTAAGATTTTCATCATGCTCATAGGAAACAATACAGCCGGAAAAAACTGATATTCATTCGAATCTTTCTGAATTTTTTTTGATTCAATTTCTTCTGCTACTCGTGAAGCACTTTTGCATCGGTGATGCCCGTCAGCTACATAAAGACTAGGAATTTCATCAAAAAAACCAACTAATTCCTCTGTCGAAGAAACCCGCCATAAGGTATGTGAAACGCCGTCATCTGCTTTAAAATCGAACATCGGTTTGGTTTTCATCACTTCATGTACAATTGTATTTACTTTTCCATGATCTTTATAGGTGAGCATAACCGGCTCTGCGTGCGCAGATTGCGTTAAAATGTGTCGAGTTCGGTCGTCTTCTTTATCAGGACGAGTGAGTTCGTGTTTCAGAATAACATTTTTGTCATAGTCAGCAACCGATACACAAGAGAAAATTCCTGTTTGTTCTCTGCCATCCATTATTAGACGATAAATATAGAGCGAAGCTTTTTCTTCCTGAGTCATTAAACCGGAAGAAAGTACTTTTTGCAAATTGATACTCCCTTGCTCGTACACTTCATCGGCGTGAATATCAATTTCAGGGTTTAAATCAATTTCAGGACGGATTACGTGCAAAAATGAATTCGGTTTTCCATCAGCTAAAGCTCTTGCTTCGTCGGTATCAATTACATCATAAGGAACACAAGCTATTTCATAGATGGTTTCTTGAGTGGGGCGCCAAGCTTTAAAAGGGTGTAAAACAGCCATTGAACTAAAATTTATGAGGTTTAAAAACAGGTGAAATCGTAATTTTGGCAAAATATGAAAATCAACGGATTTCGATTTCGGTAAATCTGTTATTCAGCATTGTTGACTAAAAAAAAAATCGAAAACGATTCCACAAAACAAGACTAAAAAACTATGGATTTCAACGGACAAAATTTAACACCTGAACAACAAGATCAATTATTGTTTATGATGTTGGTTCAACAACACGAACAAATTGGAATGATGGGATTGGGAAAGATTCACAATCCTGCAACCGAGAAGATAGAGCGTGATTTAAGCACGGCAAAATATGCTATTGATACCTTAACCATGCTCGAGAAATTTACAGCTAATAATCTCCCGACTGAGTTAAAAGGTTATTTGACCCAAGTACTAAATACACTTCGTCTCAATTATGTTGATGAGAAAAAAGCGGACGATACAGCCGGGAAATAATCTACATGCAGGTGATTAAACGCGAGCAAATTGAAGCTGCAGGAGCCGTTTTATTCAGATTTCAGGACGGTGTAACACAAGTTGCACTCATTTTCAGAAAAGGAAAGTGGGATTTGCCTAAAGGAAAGAAAGAAGAAGATGAATCGATTCGAGTTTGTGCAAAACGTGAGCTCGAAGAAGAACTAGGGATTCAAGATGTTACCATTCATGATGAACTATTGCATACCTATCATGAGTATGCGGCTTTCGAAAAAGATTGGGGAAAAACAACCTTTTGGTTTGTTGCAACTGCACCGATTCAGAAATTTAATCCACAAGCTGAGGAGGATATTGAACAAGTAGAATGGTTTGATATTGATTCTGCTGCACAAAAAGTGGGCTACGATAATTTAATTCGTGTTTTAGAAGCGTTTAAAAACTGGACGCTCAGAAAAAAATATGCAGAATAAAAAAAGGGCTCATTGAGCCCTTTTTTTATTTCTTGAGTTTAAATGTGATGGGTAAGGTGTAGTTTACTGCTACCGGTCTTCCACGTTGGAGTCCGGGCTTAAATTTGATTTTCTGAACAGCTTTTATGGCTTCTTCATCACAACCGCCGCCAATTCCGCGAACTACTTTTATATCGGAAAGCTTTCCATTTGTGTTCACCTTGAATTGCAATATTACTTTTCCTTCAATACCAACTTGTCTGGCAACATCGGGGTAGTTTATATGCTTGTAAAGCTCTTTAATACCGCCCACGATTTCCGGTTGGTGTTCGATAGGCATAAATGGCGTTGGTTCGTCTTCAACTTTCGGAGCTTCTGCAATGGGTTTTAAATCGATATTCAAATCATCTGAATTAAAATCAATTAAATCATCAATAATGGCATCGTTACTTACCGGAACAGGAACCACAGGGAGTACAGGTTTTGGCGGTATTTTAATGAACTCTGTTCTGGGAATATCAACAGTTGTAATAACTTTTGGATTGTCATCAACCTCTATTACTGCCGGCTCATATTTAATTTCAATATTAAAGATGCCGATCATGGTTAATAAGCTAAGGATTAACCCGATTTGCATGTGAAGTCCATATTTTGGACGCAAGGGGTTTTTAGGGGCTTGTATCTTTGCATTCATAAGTAGACCTTAATTAGATGGGAATGTTCAGCTCTAAGCTGTTGATACTACTATAAATGCAATAAACGATTTTTTATTGTGCATCCGTTCTTAATCAAAAAAAAAGCTCTGCCAAAAATGACAGAGCTTCAATTCCAAACAGTAATTAATTCAAGTATTAGCTGGATAGCTTAAATGTTACCGGAAGAGTGTAACGTACTTTTACAGGACGTCCACGTTGCATACCCGGTGTGAATTTTACTTTTTGTACTGCACTGATAGCTGCTTCATCAAGACCACCGCCAACAGAACGTAATACTTTAATACCTGATACTTTTCCTCTTTCGTCTACCACGAATTCGAGAATTACACGACCTTCAATACCCGCTTTACGAGCAATTTCAGGATACTGAATGTATTTGTATAACTCTTTCATACCACCTTTAATTTCAGGGCGTTTTTCTACAACCACGAAAACATCCGGTTCTTCTTCTTCAGCCGGAGGAGGAGGAGGAGGTAAGTCGATTGGAGCATCGAGATCAAGCTCGGCATCCAAGTCAAGAATTTCTTCTTCAATAATTTCATCGTTTTGAACAGCAACCGGAACCGGCGGACGAGGAGGAGGAGGAGGTTTCACATCCTGACGTGTTTGTTCAATTTCTTCCATTTTAACAGTTTCTTGTTCAACTGTTTGGATGATAAGTTCTGAGTCTTTACGGAATTCAACCTTGAACATTAAAATCATCAATCCAAGGGTGACAACAAGACCAATCTGCATGTATACAGTATAACTCTTGCGTAAATCAGCTTCAGGCTTTTTTCTTTCTAACATAGATTAATAGGTATTAAATACTGCTTGGGTTTGGGTAAAGGAAAGAAACTTGATTTTTGAGATAAATGCAACCCCAGTTTGTAAAAAAATCAGGTCTAAACGGATTCTAATGCGGATTTTCGAGTCCTAATTGCAAAGTGAAGTAATAAAGTAAAGGCAACGGCACCAATAACATCGGCTACCATATCTAAGTATTCAAAAGAGCGGTTAATGGGCAATATGAGTTGTAAATACTCGATCAAAATACCATAAATGCTTCCGAGTGTGATAGAAGTCCAAACGTTTTTTTGGGAATCAGAACCTTTAAAAAAATGTTTATACCCATAAAATAAAGCCGACCAAATTCCAAAACTGAGAGCGTGCATAAGCTTATCCCAGATATTAAAAGGAGAGTTTGATAAAAATTTTGCAGGTGCCAAAGTTGCCGCTGTTACAGCAGTCGTATAAAGAATAAAAAGAATGAGATAAAAAACTTTTTTCAAAATCAGAGTAAATGATTAGGGGTTAAATCAGTTGGAGAAAATGGTTTTGCTTTGTTCCGTAAAGTTATTGAAGTTTCTAAAAACGTGTCTAGGATTGAATCATTGTTTTGCCAAATACCTGCAAAATACCCTGAAAAAACGTCGCCAAATCCGGTTTTGCGAAAAAGTTCGTTGCTAAACGGTAAGAATGAAACGGAACCGTCGGGTGAGCACAAGGCACCGAACGTTCCTTTGGAAAATACCCATACCTGTTTAGACACAGCCATGTTCGATGCTGTTTGAATACGTTCGTAATCAGAATTAATTTTTTTTGCAGAAAGAGTAGCCAATTCTCCCCAATGCGGCGTGAGAATACAATTTTTGGGTAAAGATTGAGAATAATCCGATAAAAGAGTTAAGGCATCGGCATCAATTAATGTTTTACCTCTTAGAGACGGTATTAATTGGTGTACAAATTCACTAGTTGCATTTTGCCTGCCGAGCCCGGGACCTAACACCACCGTTCGATTTCCCTTTTCCAAAAGTTGTTGGATTTCAGCAAGGTGATTCGATTTGAAATGTCTGTCCGAATCGTTTCCAATACCAATTTTTAAAACATCCGGGAGAAGAATATCAAAAACAGGATATAAACCTTTAGGATAAAGTAATTCAACTGCAGGTGCTCCGGCAACCAATGCAGCTTTTGCGGCAAGAAAAGCAGCACCGCTAAGCCCTTCACTACCGGCAATAAGTGTTATATAGCCATCATCGTATTTGTGTTTTCTGTTTGATGGTTTTGCCCCTAAAAACGTTTCAGGTAATTCAGAATAGTTGGTTGATACGAGTTGATGATCAAATCCGATAGGCAAAACAATGATTTTTCCGGTCATCAATTGCGCTTCATTAAGAAAAAAACCGAGTTTTTTTCCGCCAAAAGTAAGCGTGTAATCGGCTTTATAGGCAATCGGTAATAAGTCTCCAGTTGTAGAATCTAATCCGGTCGGGCAATCAATACTAACTTTAATAGCATTTAAAGTATTTACGCGTTTAATAATGCTGACAATGTCTTCAGGTATGGGTTTATTTAAGCCTGTCCCGAAAAGAGCATCAATAATTACATCGGCTTTAATAGTATCGAGATTTTGTAAAAAAACTATTTTATCTGTCAGAACAAACGATTCGACTCGTTGGGCATTTAATCGGTTTAGTTTTCCTCGTTTTTCAGGAAAAGGTTCGTAAATCCAAATTTTTTCAATGTTCGATTGTAGCGCTAAGTGCCTGGCGATTACCCAGCCGTCGCCGCCGTTATTTCCCGGTCCAATCAGAAGCAGAACATGGTTAACAGGTAAGGTTCCAATAAAATCTGTTGCTTTTGCTCCTGCTAATTCCATTAAAACATCATCCGACAACTGATATTTCTGCATGGTTTTAGCATCAAGTTCTCTCGACTGTTCAGCAGTATAAATGGGTATTCCTGTTTTCATAATCTGAATTTCGTGATTATTTAAACGGCTATCAATTAAATCTCTTTTCCCGGAAATAAAAAAGGACAGCTTGGCTGTCCTTAGAAGTGAAATTAGTATGCTCTCGCAAATAGAACCATTTGTTCGGATGGCTTTCCTGTAACCATACAGAAACCGGTTTCTTTGTGTGGATTATCTAAAGGGATACAACGAATAGTTGCTTTCGTTTCATCTTTAATTTTCGCTTCGGTTTCAGGAGTTCCGTCCCAATGAGCGTAAATGAATCCGCCTTTAGAATCCAATACTTCTTTGAACTCTTCGTAAGAGGAAACAACAGAAGTTAAATTTGTTCGGTGTTCAACAGCACGGTTAAACAAACTTTGCTGAATTTCATCCAATAAAGGTTTAACTATTTGGATTAATTCATCTTTAGTTACTACTTGTTTGGTTTTTGTGTCACGGCGAGCCAATTCTGCATTACCGTTTTCAACATCACGAGGACCAACAGCAACACGTAAAGGTACACCTTCAACTTCGTGTTGAGCGAATTTCCAACCCGGTTTGTATTGCTCTCGATCATCAACTTTTACACGTAAGCCTTGAGATTTTAAAGCCGCGTAAACCTCGTCGATATAAGCCATTACTTTGGCTTTTTCTTCATCGTTTTTGAAAATCGGAACCATAACGATTTGAGTTGGAGCCAATTTTGGAGGAAGAATTAAACCGTCATCATCAGAATGTGTCATAATTAAACCACCGATTAAGCGAGTTGAAACGCCCCAACTTGTAGCCCAAACGTGTTTTAAACCGCCGTCTTTATCCTGAAAAGTTACATCGAATGCTTTTGCAAAGTTTTGTCCTAAGAAGTGTGATGTTCCTGCTTGCAGGGCTTTACCGTCTTGCATCAAAGCTTCTATACAATAGGTGTTTTCAGCGCCGGCAAAACGTTCGGATTCAGTTTTTACGCCTGTAATTACCGGCATCGCCATAAATTCTTCGGCAAACACACGATATACTTCGAGCATTTTTTCTGTTTCTTCGATGGCTTCTTCACGAGTTGCGTGTGCGGTATGGCCTTCCTGCCATAAAAATTCCATCGTTCTTAGAAATAAACGGGTACGCATTTCCCATCTAACTACATTCGCCCATTGGTTAATCAGAATCGGTAAATCACGGTGTGATTGAATCCATCCACGATAAGTGTCCCAAATAATAGTTTCTGAAGTTGGACGTACAATGAGTTCTTCTTCTAATTTAGAGCTTGGGTCAACACCAACGCCGTCTTCTGTATTAATTAAACGAGAATGTGTTACAACAGCGCATTCTTTAGCAAAACCTTCAACGTGTTTTGCTTCTTTAGATAAAAATGATTTTGGGATGAATAGCGGGAAATAAGCGTTTTGGTGACCCGTCTCTTTGAACATTTTATCGAGAGCATCACGCATATTTTCCCAAAGTGAGTACCCGTTCGGTTTAATAACCATGCTTCCACGAACAGGTGAATGCTCTGCTAATTGTGCTTCTTTTACGATGTCAATATACCATTGAGAATAATCCTTCTCGCGTGGGGTAATATTTTTTGCCATAATTCTACTTGGGTTAAAAAATTCGCCGAAAAATACAATTATTTGGCAAGATTCTTCTTTTTAAAGTAATTGCTGTGCTTTGATGTTGTGTTGTTTAATTAAAAAAACATTACATTCACCGACATAACCGAAAATGATGGGTTAGATTAAATAGATTTAGAGTAATATGCCGGAGTTTAAAGTATTTACGAGGATACAGGCACCATACAGTAAGGTGTGGGAATTGGTTAGTGTGGTAAATAATATTGAGAAATGGTCTCCTGTAAAATTTACCAGTGCAGCACCTGATGAATCAATACGAAATGGTTTAAAACTTATGCAGGTTCAGAAACAATTCGGAGTTTTCGGAAGAAAAAATCTGTTTGTTCACGATGCGTTTATGAACTCAAAAGTTCGCCGTCAGTACAGCTTTGTAGATGAAAGTGATACTTATCGTTTCAATCGATTAACGTATATGTTTGATGACAACAGTATTTCAACCATGATTCAACTAAGTGAAGACTTAGAAGCCAGAAAGATTCTCGAAGAACAAGCCAAAACAGAACCTGAGTTTCAGATTGATATTATGGCTCATGTGTTTTATACATTTGGATCTGCATTTTGGAAACAAGCGGTTGAATATTTATTTATTGCTCCGTTTTTCAAGTTTGTATTTCAAAAGAAAGTCGAACGTTCGCTTGCAAAATTGAAACAATTAGCAGAAAGCTAATTTTTTTGATGCAGTTTCTCACTTTTGTGTGTATATTTGGCGTCCTCGAAAAGGGACGCCTTTTTTGTGCTCGGCGCGGTAGCTCAGGCGGTTAGAGCGCAGGATTCATAACCCTGAGGTCGGCGGTTCGATTCCGCCCCGCGCTACATTCAAAGCCCATGTAAGTTTCTTACTGGGCTTTTTTGTTTTGATAAACCAATAAAATGGTATAAAAAAAGCCTTACTGAATTTCAGCAAGGCCATCCTCATTAATCCTCCGCAAGCTGTTAAAAGGTTATCCGCGGATTTTCATTTGGTTATAATAAAAAACAGTCATGGCAGTTTTCATAAAGCTTCCGAATCCTGCGTGCGGTTTTCCGTCAATCATCGTAAAACGAACATCTGATTCATATTTTTCAGATAAATCGAGATAAGCTTCTAAATGTTGACTTAAGGTGCCCACTGTTCCCCAAAACTGCTTCACACTGTTAAAATGTTTAGCAATCATTTCCTGTACAATAGCACTTTCCGGATTTTCATGTTGTAAAGCGAATAGTTGTAAAACCAGATTATCATGCTCGGATTTTAACTTGGTTTTAAAATCATTCGTCAATTTGTTGATGAATCCCTCAGCACGTTGAATGGCAATCTTCCCGAATTTAACAATGGCCTCATTTTTATATTGTATCAGGTCTTCAGTTGGTATGAAATCGTATAAATATTTCGCAAATGTCATAGACAAACCTGTTGATAGTTAAAGTGTTATTCAACAAGATATTGACAGCTATGTACATCCGGCTTTAATTATACATTCAAAAACTGATACAATCGGTTCAAAACGGTGTTTTTTCGTGTAAACTAGTAGGATAATTGTCTCAAAACGACTGAATTAAAAGTGACAGATGTGGTTATTTTAATAAAATGGTTGCCATAACAGCGAAATGGTCAGATGCAAATCGTCCGTCCCATGTATTAGAAAGGGTGGCATGGCGTAAAACCCCAATCTCATCAGTAACCAGAATATGATCTATCGCTTTATCAGAAAGTTCTTTATGTGCAAATCCGTTAAACGTTCCAAGCGGACCAAAATGTGGCGAATTGCTTATATCAAATGTATTTTTTAGAACTCGTTCATTAGCCGAAGAAAGCATCATTTGCATAGGTTCTGAATCCAAAGTAGCGTTAAAATCGCCCGTAACAACTACCGGATAAGCCCCTGCAATCAAAACAATACGTTTATGTAACAATTTGGCGCTTTCTCGTCTGGCAGTTTCTGCTATGTGGTCAAAATGGGTGTTAAAAACGAAGAATATTTTGCCAGTCTTAACATCTTTAAACTTTCCCCAAGTAACCACACGATTGTACTTTGCATCCCAGCCTAAACCCGGGTTTTGGGGAGTTTCGCTCAACCAAAATGTATCCGATTGTAACAATTCAAAACGAGAGGCATCGTACATGATAGGTGAATATTCACCGGCTTGTTTTCCGTCATCCCGCCCGACACCAATATGTTTATAGGTCTTATTCTCATCTAACAGATATATCAATTGATGGTGTAATACTTCCTGCATCCCAACAATTCCAAAATCATAAAATTGAATCGTTTCGGAAACCCACTGTTTCCGGTTGTTCCATTGGTTAATACTGTCGCGCGGAGTATCTAAACGCAGATTAAACGTAGCAATAGTAAAAGCGGAATCTTGCGCAAAACTGTTTATTATTGAAAAATATAAAGTGACTACAATTAATGTAATTAAT
>SBGQ01000078.1 GCA_006226965.1 bacterium
GCTGCAATTGCAGCCTTTTTTTATTTCTTGAAGTATGCTTTACCTCGAAGTAGTGAATTGCTTAAACTGCTTTTGTTCAGTATAAACAGATAGTCAAAACCGCTTGCTTTAGCTACAAATTCGGTTTCTGTTTTAGGATTTAACCATAACTCCTGTTTCATGCCATTATCCAAATGAGCTACGAAATGGTAAACCCCGGGCACAAATGCTTCAGGTGCTTGGTCGTAAACAAAAGCATTCGCTTTTAATTTTGCCAACTGGTTTACAGCCATGTTTACTCGGGAAATCGATAAGGTGTCAAAACCGGAAACCCAGCTGTTTTCAGCCACTTTGCGCATGGTGAAAGAACTGTCACCCGGGAAACCTAAGTCAATTTGAACCACGGCTTTTGAATCTGCATTCCAGACGTTTTTATCACGCCAGCCATCCAGATTTTTCCCGAAACTTGCAGAAAGAAACCCGTTTACTGAAACCACTTCGTTTTTGTCGATGGCTCGTACATAGGTGTTAAATTCCTGCTGACTCACAAAGTTAAATCGACCTAAGATTACTCCCGCCAACTCCTTGTTACCATCAAACACGCGAACTTCTGTTCCTGTTGTATCTACTTGATAACGTGAAAAATCGGCTTCGTTTCTTGTTAATAATGATTTCGGCTTTAAATTGCTTATTTGCTCTAATGCATTATCCACCGCTGAAGCATCAGCCGGGTATTCGGAACTATCTCCATTTTTTTGCACCGACCAACCGCTCAGTTTCTTTTGTAAGGTGATGAGTCCGTGCTCCGGAGTTCGCACCTCAACACGATTTACTTGCGGTTTGTCGAATGTAAGTACCGTTCCGCTCAAGGCTTCACTGTTTCCGGTTCCTTTAAACGTTACCCGAAGGAAAACGAGTAAAACGCTGACTGCAAAAATAATGCTTAAGGTTTTTGTTGCTTGTGTCATCTTACACTCCTTTCTCTAACCATGCTCTGCGTTGAGCTTTTCTGCGTTGCATTCGGAACAATCCGTAAACAATAACGAGTAAAATCGGAACAAAAACGTTGGCGTATTTAATTGTTGTTTTGGTGCCTTCTTCAATTTGTTCAAGCGGACGATTCGTGATTCCCTTGGTGCGCAAGGTGAGTAATCCTGTATCATCAGCTAAATAATCTACCGCATTAGCTACGAGATTAATATTGTCTTCCGGCATCATTTGTGCTTGTTCACCACTACCGTTTACCACTAAATCGCCATCTCCTATAACTACATACGCCGTTTTCGAGCTACGTTTCATCGGAACAAAAACTGAATCGTTATCAGCAAAAGCCGAATTGAATTGGCCTTCAACTAAAGCTGCAACCGGCAAATGGCGCTCGTTAAATTGTGATTCCTGCCATTCCTGAAACGGGTTTATATCAAAGAAACCGCGAGCCGTACCTGAACGATCAGAGCTAAATGCCAATCCGGTCACTTTTATCGTGGTATCAGCCAAGGTTAAATCTATGGTTGATGTAAAGTTCAGAATCACTGTTTCTAAACCGGAAGAAATCGGATGTTCACCGAAATTTGAAATCAACGGTAAATACGGATAGCGAACCTGATTTACGAACTGAATCATGCCTCGCTGTTGACGCACGCCGATCGAATTAGCATTCACATCACGTAACAAATCTCCATTAATCGGGGTTTTGTACGCCGCCAATAGGTTTTCAATTCCGGTATTTAATACAGAAGCTTGTCCCGCCTGAATATTGGTGTTCACTCGGTTGATGGCATAAACCAATTTCCCGCCTCGCATTAAATGCTGGTCTAAGGCTTTTAACACGTTGGTGCTCAGTTCTTGGGTCGGACGAACTACCAAAACCACTTCGATGTTAGCCGGCACATCCGTTGTATCTAAACCGCTTAAGGTTTCGATTTCATATTGTTGACTAAGCACTTGTGCCAATTGCGGCATTTCCTGTAACGTGGCAGAACCACCTGCATCAAGCAAACCAATGGTTGGTTTTAGTTGAGCTGTTAATCGCTTAATCGTGCTGGAAATCGTGTATTCCATAGCTGCACCCGGTTGGATGTAGGGAATGACTTCCTGTTTTTCACCATACTTAAAAATGGCACCGAGATAAGCACGTTTTTGTGATACTTGGTCGCGCTCGCGAACATCAATCAAAATAGGTTGAATTCCTTTTTGTTGCGTTTGTTGTTCAACCTGTTCGTTTTCACTCGGATTTAAGAATGTGTATTCAATGTTTCCACCTGAGTACGCACGATATTCATCCAGAAAATCTCTGAACTGACGCTGAACTTCTGACAGTTGCGGAGGTAATCCTTCAGAGAAATACCCTTCAACCGTAATCGGATTCATTACCGATTTGGCGATGTCTTCGCTGGCTTCACTTAAGGTGTAGCGTTTATCGTCGGTTAAATCCAAACGAACGATGAAGCTATCTGCCAAATAATTCAAACAGATTAAAATTCCCAGAATTAAGCCGATTTGGATTAATCCTTCGCGTTTAGTGTGTAAAAATCCGTTCATCATGACCACACTCTCCTTTTTAATGAAGCTGTTGCGAGTGTGATTCCCACCATTGTTACACTTACGAAATACAAGGCGTTATCGAGCGAAAATACTCCGCGCGACATAATTTCAAAGTGAGAGGAGAAGCTTAAGTACGCTGTCAGATTCGATAATACATCAGGTAAAACCGGCGCTAATACATCAAACAACAACTGGAAAAAGAAGCTGATGAATAAAGCTAATATAAACGCCACAATTTGATTATTGGTGATGCTCGAAGCAAAAACGCCAATCGCCACATACACCGCTGAAATCAAAATAAGAGCAACATAACCGCCCCAGATTCCTCCGTGATCTACATTGCCCAAATTCATGAGCGTGATGTAATATATAAGAGTCGGAGCAAGTGAAATAATGATGAGAAACCAGCTAGCCATCCATTTTCCGAGTACGATTTGTAGTTCGGTGATGGGTTTGGTTGCCAGTAATTCAATAGTTCCTGTTTTCTTTTCTTCTGCCAAAGAACGCATGGTTATGGCAGGAATAAAAAAGAATAGTGTCCAATAAGAAATCCCGAAAAAGCCGAATAACTGCGCTTGTCCGGAAAAGAAAATGTTATTTGCTGAGAGCCAGGTGAAAAATCCGCTTAAACCTAAAAACACCACAATAATGATGTAGGCCATCAGCGAATCGAAAAATCCGTTCAGCTCCCGGCGAGTAATTGACCATATTGTTTGCATAATTACCCTATCCGTTTTTGTTGGTAAGTTGACGGAAAATATCTTCGAGAGACGTGTGAACCGGTGTCATTTGCATGAGAACCCAGTTTTTTTCCACACAAAGTTTGAAGATTTGTTCACGAGCCGGTTGATTTGGTTTTGCATCAACCATCCAGAATTCATCTTTTTCATCATGGTCGCGGTCAATTGCAGCCACAGCGGGTAATCCGAGTAAAGCATCGCCCACAGAACCACCGGTTCCGGCAATCTGAACTTTTATGCGTTCAGCTCCGCTCGCTCTGCGTTTTAATTCAGCCGTTGTGGAATCTGCCGCAATTTTCCCCTGATTGATGATGATAATTCGGTCACACGTTGCTTCTACTTCCTGCAAGATGTGTGAGCTGAGCATGATGGTTTTTTCTTTCCCGATTTCTTTAATCAAGGAACGAATTTCGATGATTTGGTTCGGGTCGAGACCAGTTGTGGGTTCGTCGAGAATAAGAACGTCCGGGTCGTGAATTAATGCCTGCGCCAATCCCACACGCTGACGATACCCTTTGGATAATTCCCCGATTAATTTATGTCTTTCGCGGGTTAAGCCCGTCATTTCAATCATGTCCCTTATTTTACCCTGAATGCGGCTTTTCGGAACCTGATTGAGTTCAGCGGAATACGCCAGATAATCCACGATGCTCATTTCAAGATAGAGCGGATTGTTTTCCGGCAAATAACCGATGCGTTTTCTTACTTCATTGGGGTGCTCATCAATGGAATAGCCATCGAGATGTACAGTGCCCGAAGTCGGACGTAAGTAACACGTAATGATTTTCATAGTAGTACTTTTTCCGGCGCCGTTTGGTCCGAGAAAGCCTACAATATCACCCGTTTTTACCTCAAAGCTGATATCATCAACAGCTCGCTGAGCCCCATACTCCTTGGTGAGGTTTTGTACGGTAATTCCCATAAGTGATTTAAAGGTTGTTTGATGTACTCATTTTAATTGCGGCCTGAAAATAGCGTGAACAACACATAAGACAAAGGCCAAAATTCGGGGGCG
Source organism: bacterium (assembly GCA_006226965.1). GTDB lineage: Bacteria > Bacteroidota > Rhodothermia > Balneolales > M1805 > M1805. The sequence goes on from SBGQ01000078.1 coordinate 4,279, forward strand.
TTAACGGAGTGCTATTCAGAATAGTATGTGCTTTTTTAGGATAATTTATATATGAATTTGGCAACCAAATTTAAATCATCTATTTAAACAAAATCAAACCCCATTGAATTTCTCCCAATTTTCTGCGTTCTTTCAGCACTCACGCTTAGGTTTGGTTTATGAATATTCTCTCCTTGATTTTTACTTCCGGGGTTTTGCTTTTATTGGCGTATCGCTTTTACGGACGCTTTCTTGCTAAAAAGCTCGGAATCAGCAATTTGAATACAACTCCGGCGCACACGCAGCGCGACGATGTGGATTATGTTCCCAGTAAAACGCCCGTCGTTTTAGGACATCATTTTGCATCCATCGCCGGCGCCGGACCAATCGTAGGGCCGATAATCGCCATTGCATTCGGCTGGATTCCCGCTTTATTGTGGGTCTTACTCGGCGGGATATTTTTCGGTGCCGTTCACGATTTAACTTCTTTGGTCGCATCACTTCGTCACAAAGGAAAATCTATCGGAGAAGTAATTCAGACTTATATCGGCGTTTCCGGCAAAAAACTATTCCTCGTGTTTTCGTTTGCCACCTTGCTTTTGGTGATTGCCGTTTTTATGGACATTGTGGCAAAAACCTTTGTGAAAGTTCCCTCAGCGGCAACTGCATCGGTCGGTTTTATGCTTGTTGCGGTACTTTTTGGATGGATTTTGCGCCGTTTTGAATTTCCTTTTTGGCTAAGTTCCGGCATGGGTGTTTTAGTGATGTACAGTTTTATTTATGTGGGCGAAGTGTTCCCTATTTCGTTGAGTTATACAGGCTGGATTGCAGTACTACTCGTTTACATTTATTTGGCAGCAGTAACACCTGTTTGGCTGTTACTTCAACCTCGCGATTATCTGAACAGCTTTTTACTCTATGGAATGATGATTTTAGGCCTAATCGGTGTCATTTTCACCAATCCTGAAATTAAAATGGATACCCAAGTAAGCTTTTCTGTGGAAAATCTGGGATATCTGTTTCCTGTTTTATTTGTAACCATTGCCTGCGGTGCATTATCCGGATTTCATTCTTTAGTAGCATCGGGAACTACATCCAAACAGATCGATAAAGAAGAAAATGCGCTTACGGTTGGTTACGGCGGTATGTTAATTGAGTCCTTTCTTGCGGTTTTATCCATTTCTGCGGTTATTGTGATGAGCCGTGAAACCTACATTTCTCAAATTACTACCATCGGGCCGGTTACACTTTTCTCACAGGGCTTGGGCGGATTTATTGCTCATCTTGGCATTCCGATGTCTATTTCTGTTTCGTTTGTAGCCTTAACCGTTTCTGCTTTCGCTTTAACTTCCTTAGATACCTGTACACGATTAGCGCGATTTGCCTTGCAGGAATACGGAGAAGGTGAATCTCATTTCGTTTGGACAAGCATTCACAAAAACAGACATCTCGCAACGTTTTTAACGGTTGTTATTTCCGCAGTCTTGTTGATGTCCGGCGAGTTTGCCGTTTTGTGGCCGATTTTCGGAAGTGCGAATCAATTATTAGGAGCCTTGGCTTTACTCGCCGTGAGTGTGTGGTTATACAAAACAGGAGTAAATCCACTTTTTACCTTGATCCCCATGTTTTTTATGTTCGCCGTAACCTTATCGAGCCTGGCAATTTTTACTTGGAACAACTATCAATCCGGCAATCTTGCCTTGATGATTATCTCGACGCTGTTATTTATTCTTGCGGTTGTATTGCTTGGATTGGCTAAGAAAAGCTTGAGGAAAGTGGTTGGGAGTGTGTGATGTATTTCTTCCCAAAACCACAAAAGCTAATATT
>SBGQ01000103.1 GCA_006226965.1 bacterium
CTAAAATAAGTATAATTTAAATCTTAACATAAATAAACGCATCAAAATCAATTCAATAATTATTTAAAGATTTTATCAAATGACGTTGTGATTTATTTTTTGATTTTACAATATGCTCGTTTTATCAAATTCCTTAATCACAAAACAATTAAAAAATACCTACCAGTCAATCGGGAAATAATCTTTTAGAAACTTTCCACACCAATGCGTTCCGGAATTGATTCCGTCTAATAAGGGGTCTAAAACTCTTGCAGCGCCATCAACAATATCTAATGGTGGTTGGAAATCATGGTATTCCTCTTTAAAACGTGCTAATTGAACCGGATCTTCGTCTGTAACCCAACCTGTATCCACAGCATTCATATAAATACCGTCTTTGGCAAAATCAGAAGCAGACGTATGTGTCATCATATTCAAGGCTGCTTTTGCCATGTTTGTATGCGGGTGACGATCTTCTTTTTTAAAACGATGAAACTTCCCTTCCATCGCCGAAACGTTAATGATATGCTTAATTCCGGTGTAATCTTTTCGCATCAAATGAATTAAACGATTGATGAGTACAAACGGTGAAACAGCATTCACAAGCTGGACTTCAAGCATTTCAGCCAATGGAATATCACCTAATTTTAAGCGCCAGCTATTTACAGAACGTAAATCAACTTGTTGCAAATCAGCATCGAGTTGTCCCTTTGGAAAAACCTCATCCACATCAATAGAATCATCGAATGTGTATGGAATTTGTGATAATTGCGCAGATGCACGAATACCGATTCCCGGACTTTTAGCGGTCCAACTTACCGGAAGATTTCTCTCTTGTGATGAAGCTTGCAAAGAAACACGATTTAGTTGTCGCTTCAACTGTTCGTGGCGCGCTAATAATGTTTGTGCACCTTCCGATAACTCTGCCACCGGTTGATTTTCAAACGGCATTAAATGCGCAAAGAATCCGGTTGGACGACGAACGGTTTGTGCCGCATTGTTAATGATAATATCTAAGCGGTCGTACGTTTGTTCAAGATAGGTTGCAAAAATCTCAACACTGGGAATATGACGCAAATCCAAACCGTAAATATGTAAACGCTCTTTCCATTCTTCAAAATCTTTCTCTTTTGCATAACGAATAGCTGAATCTGCAGGAAAACGAGTGGTAGCGATTACGGTTGCACCGGAACGTAACAGCATTAACGTTGCCTGATAACCGATTTTTAAACGAGAACCGGTTATTACCGCAACTTGTCCGGTTAAATCCGCAGATTGAAAACGCTTCATATAATTGAAATCCCCACATTCTCTGCACATCGAATCATAAAAATGATGCACTTTTGTATAGGGCTTTTTACAGACGTAGCAATTTCGAGGGCTTGTTAAATCCGGTCTTTCTTCATGATTAGAAAGCGGTAAAGCCTTGAATTCCGGCGCTTCAAATACACTTTTAATTCTGGCCTGACGAATGCCAGTTGATGCTCTAGCTAATCTGTCATCCGCATTTTTTTGCTTCTTTTTAGCAACTTTGAGGGCTTTCTTACGCTTTAATTGCTCTTCTTTATCAGGTTTTGAAAACTGCCCCGCCCATTTTAGCAATTCATTTCGTTCATTTTCTTCAAGTTCGGCGAAGGCTTCATTACTTTCAGTTAGGTTTTTTAATAACTGAATTGCATTTTCAATCTGCTCGGGTGTAAAACTGGTATTAAAATCGGAATTGCTCATGTATTTCTATAAAATGAGCCCAAAGGTACAGCAGAATATCAGCTAATACCTAACACCTCTAAAATTTCTTCACCCGGTAAATATTTGGAATCCGGTGAAGCAAATAAGTTATTAAATCCACTCAACTCAAAAACTCGAACATTTACATCTAAATCGAGATGCTCTTTATTAACTTCCTTGTACAGCACATATTCTTGAACATGAGCTAAGGTAAATTCAGAAACGTAAACAGTATTGGATTTTGCCACGGTTTCCATTCTGCTGGCAATATTCACATTTGCGCCCCACAAATCGTAGGCAAATCGTTTATTCCCGATAATTCCGGCAACCAAAGGACCCGTATTTAATCCGATTCGAATCGGCCAATAGTGATAATCTGTATCAGATTCCGGAATTTCTTCTATGAACTGAATCATCTCAAAAGCCACACATAAACAAGCTAAGGCATGAAAGGGATGCGGTTCCGGCACTCCGGATGCAACCATGTAGGAATCCCCGATAGTCTTAATTTTTTCCAGTTTGTATTTATTGATGAGATTATCAAAAAAAGAGAAATAAAAATCGAGGTTTTTGATAAGCTGAGACGGCGGCATTGCTCCTACCGATTTCGTAAAACCCACAAAATCGGTAAACATTACGGTAACCTGTTCATGCAATTCGGGCTCTACCTGACCTTTTTGCATTAAATCGTCCACCACTTTTTCAGGCATGGTATTCGTTAAAATGCGGCGGATTTCATTTTTGGATTGGGTGAGTTCACGATTTGCGCGAGAAAGTTCATTTGAAAGTTTTTGAAGCAACGAATTCTGATGAATTACCGCTAAATACGCATTTAACATGATATCAGAGAGATGCTTCCAATCGGTAGGCACCTCGTACATTTGCCCGTCAAATTCGATTTGCTCTATTCGTTCCCGATTTGGCTTCCAACCGCCACGCTCTAACAATTGTTCAATCTGAGCAATGAGTGTTGATTCCTGATATGGACGTGTTAGAAACAAATCAGCCCCAACCGAAATACTTTTAATTAAAAATTCCTGATTGATGGAAGAGGTAATCAGCGCGACTGGTGTTGCATTATAGTTCGGATCAAACTTGATGATTTTGCATAAATCGAACCCATTCCAAACCGGCATATTTACATCCGAAATAACCAAATCAGGCTCATATTTTTTGTACATCTTGTAACCATCGTGTCCATCTTTTGCTTGAATAATTCTGTAGCCCTTCACACTTAAATGACTCGACAAAATCGTTCTTAAAGCAGATGAATCATCAACAATTAAAATTGATGTACTGCCAGTTTCAACCATCCGAATTTCCTCATTACCAAATGCATATACGCGTTAAATCAAACTCCTAACCTGAAAAGGTGCCGTAAATTAACCTAAGTTAAAGAATAACCCAAGTTTATCATTTCAAATGAAGTCTTATGTTCTTAATTCACTACTTTTCAAAGGCTTAGACGGGCAGAATGCAAAAAGATTTTTGAAATAAGAACGAGAGAATTGCTTAATTGTAATATCTGACGCCCAACGATTTATTCAATGTTAATAAATCAGATTGGTAGATTGGCTTGTTTAAAAATGCGTCAGGGTTTAATTGTCGTGCAAAAGAAAGGGTCTGTGCATCAGAAATAGTGGTTAGATATACTAATTTTGAGTCAGTAAAACTTCTGATCCACGTTCCGATAGCTAAACCGGCAGAAGCTCCGGAGAAAAACAAATCAACTAAAAACAATTCCGGCATATTGATATCGTTTGGCGGAGTTTTCAACCACTGTTGATAGGAGTTGCTCACATAAACGATTTCCCAGCCCAAACTCGATGACAATAATTTTAAAATATTCAGGGAAATTTCGTCTTCTTCTATGATTCCCACTTTCATCGTTATACCACAAGTCGTTTTGTTTCTGTTGATTGGCTGACTTGTTTCGAGAAAAAGAAAGGCGTTTTCAAAACAAAGCCGGAAGCCTTTCATAGCTTCCGGTTTTCTCGGGTTACATGTTTTGAGCTTGTTTGTTTGGAGGTTCTTCTTCGGTATTTCTACCGTTAAATTCCTTTTTTGATTTCTTTCTTTAACTTTATCAAATCAACTTGTATAAAGGTATAACATTGATTGAGCCAAGAAATCAGTTGATTTTTCTATTTTTCAAAATAGGTGAATCATGCTATACTGCGTAATTATACCTACTTGGATTTGGGGTCGTAAGAATTGGAATCAACTCATCTAATACTTTATCTGTATGCACCCATTTTATGAACGAATCCATTTCAAACTTTACCGGAATTTGTTCATAAGAGTGAATGAGAAAAAGCTGAGCATTTGAACTAACAGCATGAAGTTTTTCCATCATTTTTTCAAAGCTGTTTTCAAATTGCGTTAAATCCGCAATAACGACACCTGTAAAACTTTCTAATTCAACATCATTTATTGCATCCATCACTCTAAAACTGAATTCTGAATCGGTTAGATTCTCGATAATTGTATCACTGACAATCTTCGACACACCGTAAAATCCAATATTATTGTTATTTGAAGCAATACTCATGGGCTAATGTAAATCGCTGATTTACAAAATTCATGCGTATTAGTACCTAAACTTAATAGGTAAAATCACCTATTTATATTCCGGTGATTTACGAAACTCATCTCGAGGACTGTGTTTGGAGCATTTTTGAAACCAATTTCCCCAAAAATTTGGAGCGATAGGCTCGATTCAAATGGTGAATATCTACTACTATATAAAATTTATCTTTGCTTCTCGAAAAGGCGACATTAAGTAATCTAGGGACTTGAATGCCGCTTTTATGTTCATCAAACGGGCGAACTGTATAATGTCTGCCATTTTCACCACTCATCACCGTATCGAATATGATAATGGATTTTTCCCGACCCTGAAAGGTATGCACAGTTCCGACTTCAATATCAGCACAGCCTAACTGGCGTAATTGCTTTCTATATTCCCAAACAACAGACCTAAACGGAACAATAATTCCAATTTCTTCAGGCTGATAATTTATTAGTAATTGTTGTGTAACTAATTCAGCAACCAGGTTTATATGAGTTTCATTTAGCGGGCGGAACCCATCACCGTCTTTTTTAACAATGCCAGGTTTTAAGTACGAAGAATCTAATACCTGAAATGAATCCATTAACGAATGCTCAGAAAAAATGGTTTCTTTTTCTGTCTTTAATCTTCCGTCATAAAAAGTTGAGCTTATTATTTCTGCTAAATCATGATTCAAACGGTATTGAGTGTCGAAAAAACTTGTGAAATCAGGGTATGTATCGTGCCAATCAAATAATGCATTTACTGAATCTGCTCCGGATAAAAACGTAAAAATATCTTTCTCCAAAAATGTTCGTGATTCTAAGTTCTCCGAAACAGAAATAGGCGGAAGTTGCATAGGATCGCCCACCAATACCATGTGTTTATTTGATTTTGCAGCTAAAACGAACAAATAAGGCAAGTTTGCCATCGAGGCTTCATCAACAACCACAACATCGAAATCCATATCATCCAATAAATCGGATGTACAAACTTTAGCCAAGGTTGTTGAAATACACTGAAATTTTGCCAACTCGTTATGCTCGTTAACATGTGTGCTCGTGCTGATCTTTTGCTCCAGATATTCCCTGCCTCCTCTTTGCGAAACCGCTTCTTGAATAAATATAAGCTGAGTTTCCACTGCGTCCGGGATAGCTTTACCTTCGGATAACATCGTCTGAGTCTGTGATTCTAAATTCTGTAACTGATTCAGCAAATTCTGAAACTGAACGGCTTTTTGTTGATTGTCTTCCCGTTTCCCTTCCATCCATTTATTGAACGAAACGGCTTCCAACTCATCCTCAATTAGTGCTAAATCACCGAAACGAGTTAACGTATTTCGTTTCAATTCAACATCGAGTGCATCAAACGCATCTATAATACTTTTCACCCCGACATCTACTGCTCTGTTGGTATTCGATGCAAACAATACTTTTTTTTCATGTAATAGAAAATTAGCAACTACAAAACCCAATGTTGAGGTTTTTCCGGTTCCCGGCGGGCCCCAAATAAATGAAATATTCGTGTTGAGTGCTTTTTCTATAGATGCAAACTGAGCCTGATTTCTCGAACCGTCTTCATAGACTTCATATTGATTACTGGTTACGTTTGTGTCTTGAGTTGGTTCTAACAAATACGGCAAGATTCCCCATTTTTGAGAATCGGAAAGTTGAGCCAATTTTTCTTTTGTCTTTTTGAGTACAAAATCATTTTCCCACTCCAGTTCAATAGAATCAAACCCGGAATCCGGCATTTCTGTAAACTTCAGAATTGTAGCATGCTCGGTAATATCAATCGGGCTGACTATATGCGATTTCTCTTTGATGTGCGCCTTACATTCGTCAACAAATTTTAAACTTTGAATCGGATGATCAAACTCTACAATGAACTCGGTATCGGATACTTTTCGAAGGAGTTTTCCTGAGCGTAATACTTCTTTTGATGGCTTTTTTCGAACAGTTTCAATTTCATCTTCAAGCGCTTTTAAAGCCTTATCTATTAGTTCAATCATAGTTTTTATTCATCAAGACTCGACTTCTGACGATTCCTTACAAACGAATTCTGCTTGGGTTTATAATTCCATTTATCTAAATGCGAATAATAAAGTATTTTACTAGAAATAGTCTGCTATGAAGTACAAAAACCAACTATATGCTCTTGGGATTGCACTCACATATATTGTGTTGGCGTCATTGTGGATTTTCTTTTCTGATTATTGGGTATCCATAATCGTTCCTGCAGAGTTTATTAGTGAAGTACAGACCTATAAAGGTCTCTTTTTCGTTATAATGACCGGATTTGCTTTACTGCTAACTATTCGATTTTATTATCGCGAAATACAGAACAATGAAGCTTTTTACCAAAACACATTAAACAATGCTTCGCTTGGATTAGTTGAATTCGATGACCAAAAAATTCTGAGAACAAATGCCTATTTCAGAGAATTGTTTGGATTTAATGAGCAACAATGGCACTTAAAACTAGAAGACATTGTACATCAATCCAGTGTTAGTGAAGTAAAACGAGCATTAGCTATGCTGAATCAAGGTTTTCAGCAGGTTTCGGTGGAAATTATCCCGCAATCAAAAAAAGAACATAAATGGCATTCTTTACATTTATCTAAGATTGACCGAAACGGAAAAGTGAATTTCCTTGGCATTATAAACGACATTTCATCAACAAAACGCTTTAGTATTTACACCGATTTCTTGTTAAAGATTTTATTGGCTATCGATACCAAGATGAATTTAACTGATGTCTATAAAACCATCGTTCAACTGCTGATTGAGCAAACATCCGCAGATTTTGGCGCTTTTTTCAAACTGGACGAAAACAAGTATGAGTTAAGTTATTACAATCACCCGCTTCCCATCCATATCGTTCAAGAGATTGACCCATTTCATTGCTCCGAGTTTAAAACACTTGAAATTGACCGCGAACAGTATGTACTTATTCCGATAGTTGACGGCAAAAAACGCATCGGAGTGCTCGTATTATGGAAAAAAAGTGATGTATTTCAACATGATGAACTCAACTTCTACAAAATTATTTCGAGTGATATCGGAATTAAAGCCGGACAAAAACTCACTCAGATTCAGCGTGATAAAGATGAAGAACACCAACGAATGTTGCTTGAATCAGCGCAAGTTTCTACTTGGGATTTAAATATCATAAACGGTGTTTTTAAACGAAGTGCAAATCATTCAAAAATTATTGATGCCGATGATGACCAATCAACCGATTGGACCATAGAACGTTATAAAGAATCGCTACATCCTGAAGATGTGAGTAAACTGGTTGACGTTTATCAAAAAATAAGTTTAGAACAATTAGAGCATTTTACTTACGAGTTTAGACATCGCACAAAAAGCGGAGAGTATAAATGGGCATCAACTATTGGCAAAGTACATTATAATGCCAAAAACAAACCGCTTTCGGTAACAGGAATTACCATAAATATTCACGAACGTAAACAAAACGAAGAACTCCTAAAAGCATCGGAAGAGACCTATAAAGATTTATTCGAAACCAATCCTGCGGCATTATTAGTAGTCGAAAAAAACACTTTACAATGTATTGGTGCAAATAAAGCCGCCATTTCTCTGTATGGTTATAAAGAAGACGAACTACTAACCTTAAAGCTTACTGACTTAAAAACTGAAGTCAACAAATCCCTGTTTAAAATTCCGCAAAAACCCGTTGATTCTTCTAATTATTTCAGGCTCGGGCTTTGGAAACATCTCAAAAAAAATCATGATGTGATGTATGTCGATTTATCGGTAACAGACATCAACTATCAGGGAAAAGAAGCCCATTTAATTCAGGTTAGCGAAGTAACTAATGTTATTCTTTCGCAACAGGCGCTTTCCAAATCTGAAACAAAATACCGAAGCTTATTTCAGGAAAATCCACAACCCGTTCTCATTGTTGATAAAGCTCAGGAAATTATTATTGATGCCAATGAAATTGCCGGACATTTCTTTCAAACTGATAAAAAGCATCTTTTAAAAAAACGGCTTAATGAAGTTTTTGGGGAACGTTTAGCATTAGAAATTGAAGTTCTGATGGATGAATCGGGGCGTAAAAAAGTAGCTAAAACAGAAACTCGATTTTCCAGAAACAACTCAGACGAAGAACGACTGATTGAAATCGCTGCAGTAAGTACCGAAATGGTTCAAAATCCGGTTGTAATTTTGTTCGTATCGGATATTACTGCGAACAAATCGGCCGAACAACACGCCATGCGTGCATTTATTGAGGGAGAAGATAAAGAACGCGAACGGGTAGCAAAGGAACTTCACGATAGTCTCGGTCAGATTTTAACGGCGGCAAGTATGAACTTAAAATCGGCTCAGAAAGAGTTAAAAGAAGTTGAGTTCAGACGTAAAGAACAACTCAATAAAGGAATCCAATTTGTACAGCAAGCCATGGATGACACCCGAATTATTGCGCAAAATCTGATGCCTAAAACCATAAGCGATTTCGGGCTCATTTCATCTCTTGAGCTGCTCATCAAATCCTACAAAGAAACTTTACCTTTTAGTATTGATTTACACCATAACTTGCAAGATATTCGTCTGGAACGTGTTGTTGAGCTTAATGTATATCGTATTATTCAGGAAGCTATAACCAACATTATCAAATATGCTGAAGCCAATCAGGTATTAATCAGCATTGAATATTCCAAAAAATCGATTCGGGTTGAAATAAAAGACGACGGAAAAGGGATGGATACCAATATAGCTTCAGAAGGAAAAGGAATTGGTCTAAAAAATATGAAAAGCAGGGTGCATATAATGAACGGCGAGTTATTTATCGACTCCATTCCGGGCAGCGGAACAACCATTATAGTTATAATTCCAAATTATCATGAATAATACTACTGATATTCGCATTTTATTAGTTGATGACCACAAGATTGTGAGAGACGGCATTCGCTCGCTCCTCATAGATCACGAACACATTCACATTGTCGGAGAAGCATCAAACGGAAAAGAAGCCATTGCACACATAGAAAAAGGCTTGGAACCTGATGTAATTCTAATGGATATCAATATGCCGGAAATGGACGGAATATTGTGTACAAAAACCCTGAAAGAGTTGGGTTATGATTGCAAAGTATTGGCACTAACCATGCTTAAAGAAGACCAACATATTCGCTCAATGGTTGAATCGGGCGCTTCCGGATACTTATTAAAAGATGCCGGTGAAGATGAACTTGTAAATGCAATCGAAAACGTTGCAGAGGGAAAACCCTACTTTAGCGATGAAGCCACCGCTGCACTGCTTCGCCAATTTGTGATTCCTAAAAAACCTCAACATGATCCTCTAAAAGGAATGGATTTAACCGAACGCGAAATTGAGGTTTTAAAACTCATAACGGATGAATTCACCAATCAGGAAATTGCAGATAAATTATTCATCAGTGTTCGTACCGTAGATGCACACCGCCGTAATTTGATGGAAAAAATCGGTGCAAAAAACATGGCGGGTCTAGTCCGGTTTGCGATAGAAAAAGGATACGTTTAAAATGTCCACCGATGCACTCTTTTATAAAAACTTACAAGCTGTCCCTACTTTCAGACAGGTAGTAGACGTGCATCAATACAAAGTATTACCGGAATCCTGGTACGTAGTTTTAACAGATATTGAAAACTCGACCAATGCCATACAAAACGGTAAATACAAAGAAGTTAACTTATTAGGTGTAGCACCTTTAATCGGCATTTTAAACGAAACGGACTCCTCTCTTATTCCTTTTATTTTTGGCGGTGATGGAATTTCACTCTGTGTTCCAGGTTCACTTTTGCCTTTGGCTCGCGATGTTCTTAAAAACACGATTCAAATAGCTCAAAAAGAATACGGGCTTAAGCTTCGTGCAGGGATTGTACCTGTAAAAGCTATTCATAATGCAGGTGAACAAATTCTGATAAGTAAATTCCGGGCAAGTGAACATTATGAGCAAGCCAGTTTTTTTGGCGGCGGATTAAGTTTAGCTGAAAAATGGCTTAAAAACGGCTCGAAAGAAGTTGAGTTTATCTATCCCGATGCGGTTGAATCAATTAGCTACAAAGGCTTAGAATGTCGTTGGCAACCCATCAAATCCAAGCAAGATTTTACCATTTCTATTCTGATTAAATCGTTAAGTACAGATAAAAACAAACAAATTCAGCTATATAGCGAGTATCTAGATTTTTTTGATAAAACGTTTAAAGATCCTGACTTGCATCCCATTCAATCCGAAAAAATGAATATGAATACGTCCATACTCGGCTTGGCTGCAGAAACTAAAATCAGGACATTTGGATTAAGCTATTGGAATCGTTTTTTATATGCATTGGAAACAAAATTCCGAATCTGGGCAGGAAAAATAATGATGCATTATAAAGTAGCAACAGAATCTACAGCTTGGGGAAACTACAAAACCGATCTTATTGCCAACTCGGACTTTAGAAAATTTGATGAAATGATTCGTCAGGTTGTTTCCTGTTCTCAAGAACAATTAAACAGCTTAAACGCTTGGCTCGAAGAACGATTTCAAAAAAAAGAATTGGTTTACGGCATCCATCAATCTAAAGAAGCCCTCATAACTTGTATGGTTTTCCAATACGATAAAGCTCATATCCATTTCGTAGATGGAAATAATGGCGGTTATACAGCCGCAGCAATCGAATTAAAACGCAGAATAAAAGAACTGGCAAATTAATCTCTCTTCTTTCTCTGATTTACAAAAGGATTGCATTTCTTATCCGTAACTTTGGGCTGTAACAAAATTGCATTAATTATCCTTTTTATGATTCCTTTTGAAAACACCGATTTACACATTATTGAATTAGAATCCGATGACAACGTTATTACTCGTTTGTATTTATTGAACGAAGTGGTTGAAGGCGTTGATTTTAGTGTTGATGATTTCGTTGCTGAAATGGACGAAGTTCTTCCAAAAGCAGATACCAAACCAGAATTGTTTGACCAATTACTCGACCGAATGAATGTTATCGAGATTTTCGACCAAGAAGATATTGAAGATTTAATCGACGAAGGTTTTGTAGACCCGGATGATTTACATCAGTCTTTATATGACTTTTTAGCAACAGAAGACGAAGACGGTCTTTTTGATGAAGATGAAATGGGTTCAATCTAAGAAGACTCAATGCTTGATTTTACCTCAAATTCCAATCGAATTCTTGTAACGGCTCCTCGTTTCATTACAGAAATCACCCAAAAAGAAATTGAATCTTTAGGGTATGCCTGCAAAAAAGAAAAAGACAACGCTTTATCTCTTCGTGGTTCTTTAGAAGATGCCATGAAACTCAATTTATGGCTAAGAACTGCTCATAAAGTGTTATTTCATTTGTTTTCAGGCCAAGCCGAAAATATTGATGAATTCTATGATGTCGTAAAAGATTTCGAGTGGGAAACAATTATTCCATCAGAAGGCTATTTTAGCATTCAATCAGCAGTGCACAACGATACTATTCGCGATACGCGTCTGCCAAACTTAAAAGCAAAAGACGCCATTGTTGACCGTTTAACGGAAATAAACGGACTTCGTCCAAATTCAGGCCCAGACACAGAGCAAACCGTTTTGTTTGTCTATTGGAATAAAAGCAGCGTTTCCGTTTATGTTGATACTGCCGGAACTCCGCTAAACCGGCGCGGATATCGTCACCAACCACACAAAGCTCCTTTACAAGAAACTTTGGCAGCAGCACTTATTTTGCAATCCGAATGGGATCCTACATCTCATTTTGTAAATCCGATGTGTGGAAGTGGCACTTTGGCAATAGAAGCATTTTTAATCGGAACAAAAACAGCACCGGGTTTATTAAGAACAAACTTCGGTTTTATGCACATTTTGCCTTATCAAGCTGATGTATGGAACAAATTGGTTGAAGAAGCAAAAAAAGTACAGATTCCGACTACAGAAGGGATGATTGTAGCTTCTGATAAAGACCCCGAAGCAATAGCTGCTGCAAAAGGAAACGCAGAACGTGCCGGAGCAGCTGCTCATATCTTATTCAGAGTAACAGACTTCAGAGATTCTTTAATTCCCGTGGGTAAAGGCACGGTTATGATGAATCCCGAATACGGTGAGCGTTTAGGAGAGAAAGCTGCACTCGAAAAAGTGTATGGCGCTATTGGCAGTTTTTTTAAACGCCATTGTAACGGTTATTCCTGTTATGTCGTTTCTTCATCGAAAGAACTATTGGAAAAAATCCGAATGACTCCAAGCTCAACCAAAAATTTTCTGAACGCTAAAATGGATGTTCAGCTTATTGGTTATGAAGTGTTCGACCGAAACGAATTAGCAGTGACTTCCGAAAGCAGTCCAAAAAGAAAATTACGAAGCAGAAAAAAGCCTGATTAATCAGGCTTTTTCATTTAAACTAATTCGGTTTTGAGAACGGTTTTGGATAATACATAAGCAGCTATCCAAAGAAATAAAGCACCTAATAAATAACGCTCATATAAGTCTTCATAATCGGTATAAATTAATTCATCAACCTTGGTGCGCTCTAAAGCATCAATTTGATTATAGACTTCAGCTAGACTTTCAGTATTAACCGCTCTGTAATACTTACCGCCAGTTACTTCAGCAATTTTGGTAAGCATTTCTTCATCAATGTCCACTTTCACATTCTGGTAACGACGTCCAAATATCGGGTCATCAATAGGATAAGGAGCTGTTCCGCGTGTACCTGCACCTATGGTGTACACTTTAATTCCGTAAGATTGCGCTAAGTCAGCAGCTGTAACAGGGTCAATTTCACCGGAATTATTTTGCCCGTCAGTCAACAAAATAATAACTCGACTTTTTGCATCGCTCTCTTTTAAACGATTTACAGCCGTAGCCAAACCCATTCCGATGGCTGTACCATCGTCAATTACACCCATTTTCACATCTTGAAGTAATTTTTTGAGTAAATCATAATCAAGTGACGGCGGGCAAACGGTAAAACTTTGTGCTGCAAAAGCTACTAAACCAATTCTATCCGAAGTACGTTTATCGATAAACTGAATGGCAACACGTTTTGCTGCATCAAAACGATTCGGTTTTAAATCTTCCGCTCGCATCGAAGTTGATAAATCTAATACAAGCATGATATCAATACCCTCGGCATTACGTTCAACCACGGTATTTTGTAATTGAGGGCGTGCCAATGCAACAATCAGCAAAGCAATTGCAACTAACTGAACAATCGGAATAAGCCATCTTCCAAAAGTTCTCCAGGTAACCGGTAATTTTTCTATGGATGCCGCATTCGAGAAAAATAAAACCGGATTTTTTTGTTTAAAAAAACGATAGACGTCCAAGCCGGCTATCAGAGGAAGAATTAATAACGCCCAAAACCATTCAGGATTAGCCCAAGTCATTTTGTGCCTCCTCAGATTTGTCCGGTTTAATCAAACCATGTTTAAAATCGAATTCGTATCTAAGATTAGCGATTAATTGCTTGTCGTTTTCTCTGAACTTCTTCGCTAAATCAAAAGCACGTTCTAAATCATCAAAAGCGGATTCCATTGTCGGGGTGAATTTCGCAAACTTAACTCGGTCTGCCTGAGATAAAATCAATAAAATGAGGTTTTGAAGCTGAGAATCAAAACGCTTTTTTAATAAGGAGTATTTCAATTCTGATGTCGTCATTTCCAAAGCATTTTCGCCATAAACCCGTTCGATATACAAACGAATAGCATCTCCCGTATCTGTATAAAAACCTTTAAAATCGCCGCTTTTTAAGCTAGGAGATTGTTTGATTTCATCCAGCATGCGATCAAGTTCACGAAGTGGATCTATGAAAACAGCCGGAACATATTCCGGTTCACTCAATGAGTCAGAAGGTAATTTTTTAAACTTCTTATAGAGTACAAAAGCTATTATGGACAGAATAAGAATAGCTAAAATGTACACCCAATAATTGGCGGCAAATGCAAAAATCGGCTTAAGTGGTTTTAATTGACTCTCTTTTTCATCTTCTACTAACTTTTTATAGAAGAGAGGGATTACATCTGTTTTTACCTCTGCAATTTTTTTTTCTGCATCATTTGTAATATCCAAACTGATTTCCGGAATTTGAGAATCACCTACCCCAAAAAATTGAAGTTGATACACTAACGAATCCGTTAAAGCATCAGGTCGATATTGTTTAAATGAGCGAATTTCAAAATCATCACCAAAAGAAGCCGAATCCGGCAGACTAAGATTTCCTTCTGAAGCTTTTTTTACAATAAGGATATAGTCAAAAACGTCACCCGGTTTTAAGGTATCAACTTTTACAATCGTTGCTGCCGTTTGCGCAAACACGGACTTAAATGGGCTTATTGAAACCATCAAAACAAAAAGCAGCAGGATTAATTTCGTTTTATTCATCATCTAAAATCTACTGATTCTGCGTTTAAAGAAGTTCATGAGCGGTTCAACGTACGATTCGTTCGTAAATACAGTAACAGAATCCACTTTTAATTTGGTAAGCTCAGTTTGAATTTCCTGCCATTGTTCAATTTGTTGGCGTTTGAACGTTTCACGCACTTTGCTTGAAGAGGTATCAACCCATTTAATTTGACCGGTTTCGAAATCCTGAAACGGCATTAAGCCCACATCCGGCAATTCTCTCTCCAATCGGTCATGTACAAGAATAGTTACTAAATCGTGCTTTTTGTTCGTGATTTTTATGGATTTCTGATACTGCTCAGCCATTAAATCAGTAGCCAAAATCACTATAGAACGGCGTGTTAACACTTTATTCACGTAGTTCAAGGCTTCGTCAATATTGGTGCCTTTTCCTGTTGGCTGAACATGGTATAACTCGCGAATCAAGCGAAGAACGTGTTGTTTTCCTTTTTTAGGAATAACCATTTTCTCTACGGTATCAGAAAACAATAAAAGCCCAACTTTATCACCGTTTTGTATAGCTGAGAATGCCAACACAGCGCACATTTCGATAGTTACATCTCGTTTGCTTTGGTTTTGACTCCCGAACCATTTTGATGGTGAAATATCGACTACGAGCATAAGTGTCTGCTCGCGTTCTTCCTCAAAAATTTTGATGAATGGTTCACCGGATCGAGCAGTTACGTTCCAGTCAATTTGGCGAATATCGTCGCCGTACTGGTAAGCACGAACTTCCGAAAAAACCATGCCACGCCCCTTAAAGGCAGAATGATACTCGCCGCCAAACAGGTTGTTTACCAACCCTTTGGTTCTAACTTCCAGTAAACGAACTTTTTTAAATATTTCTTTTGAAATCATGAGCGCAAAAAGAGCCTTTAAAACGGCGAAATATCGGACATCGTGTGCACTATTGCATGATTTTTTTCAAATTTTGAAGATTTTGCACGTTTAAAACTTGAAAGCTACCCCAAATTGCCAGCCGCTCGTTTCAAATTTCACGTCTGAATTAAACGATTTTCTGAAATCATAACCAATTCCAAGGTTTAATGAAGACCCTTCGCCCAGCAAGAACCACATACCATAACGATAATAAGGTGCATGAAAGTTCTCTGAGCTAGTATCGCCTATTAGTTTAGAACGTAAATCTGATTTTAAGGTGGTTAATAAGTAACCCACACCGAAATAGGGGTAAAACGGCCCGTCGTCATCAAATAAGGGGAATTTAAATGCTGCATCTGCCATCATTATTGCAAAGTTCTCATCATTATCTAATAAGGCAGGAGCTTTAAACGTTGAATTAAACTGAGCAAACCCCAAGTTTATCATGGTATGTTTACTAGCTAAAATCAAACCGCCTTCAAAGGTTTTATTTTTATCAATGGCATCAGAAAAGATTGAATTATTAATTGTGAAACCATTTGATGCTCCATAAAACATAACAAAATCGTGTTTTGATCTTTTTACCTGATTTTGGTTGGATTTAGTCTGCGCCTTTGTAGTGGCACCGATTAATTGCTCGTCGGTAAATGAATAAAATTTTTGTGTGTTTTTTTCTGGCTGAACCGTAAACTCGTCCTGAATCGGGTAATATTTATCTAATTGAACTGCAATTTGATATCTACCTGCAGGAATAGAATCCAAACTTTTACTTCCAATCCAAGCCGATGTAAACGTACCGTTCAATTGATACAACGAAACCTTTGCATTATTACTTGAAACGTTAATTGTTAACGAGCCTGCGTGCGGAACAAGCTCAATCGTTCTGTTAATTATTTCGTTCTTCTTAATTTCAATGAGTTCGGCATAAGGTTTATAACCCTTACTCGAAATTTCCAACTCATAAATTCCGGGTTTTAAGTTAATATTTGATTGTCCGGTATAATCTTGTTTGTTGATTAAAATGGTTGCATCTCGTTTATTCAGAGATAGTGCTAACTGGCCGGAACTTGATAAAAGTGAAAACGAAAACTCGTTATTTTTCCCATCAACAATAGTTAACGTATCACGGATTTCTGCAAAACCTGCTTTTGAAATTCGAATCGGATAACGGCCTGTTTGCTTATAAATAACCAAATTGGTTAAACCCACGTTTTCATCTTCCATGAAAACCGTTGCTTGATCCGGATTCGTGTTAACGGTTACCTGTACTACTTTTCTTTGTTCGAGCTCGTATTTAAACAAGGTTTTTTCCGGAGCTACTAAAATCGAATCTGTTATTGTCTCGTACCCATCAGCAGAAATACTAATCGGATATTTCCCTTCCAATAATTGGGTTGTTTGAGCATTTTGAATAACCTCGTTGTTTAGAATGATATGCGCATCTTCCGGAACAACCACCACATTAACAGGAACTTCAACTTTTTTTCTATCAGCGGTAATGCTAATCTTAAATACCATTGACGAACGTAAACGCACACCGACATCTGCTAATACGATTTTTAATGGCTTGTATCCTGCTTTGTACACCGTAACAATACGCTCATCAGGTGATAAAAACAGGAAATCTCTCCCCGGTTTTATATCTCTCTTGATGATTCCGTTATTAGATTCATAAGCTAATTCCATTAAATCGGACTCGATTATCAAACCTGAAGCAATTCTTCCGTTTATATCTCGAATAACTGAAGCTACAATTTCATTTTCTTGCAACTCCCCAAGTCCAACAATGCGTAATTCCGGTATTTCTTGTGCTTTAAGTGATATACTCCCCAAAAACAGAGCTACACATGCAAAAACAAAATGCTTCATGCCTATCGTCTAATTGTTTAGTTGCCCGCCACTACGAGCAAAATGTAAACGGGTTATTACTTTTTTATTCTCGGCTAATTTATGAGTAAAAGCACAGCAATAAAACCTGTACTTAAAGAATTTACAGATTACAAAGACTTATATATATCTTCTGTTTTTTTTCCAATGTGATGCCACTCATATTCTGCTACACGTTTTAGCGCTTTTTCAGCCTTGGGTTCTAGTAAAGTTCTGTCTTTTGATATCATTTTTAATTGAGATAAAACTTGCTCTGCATTGTTTGGTTCGAAATAGTGAACTTCACTGTCATCAAAATAATCAGTTACAGCACCTACTTTTTCACACAAAATCGGCAATCCACATGCAGCAGCTTCCAATATTACATTATTTGCAACGGCATCTGTCAAGCCCATCAACAACACATCACTAAACTGATACATTGCTCTTAACGATTCATCTGATATTCCCGAGTACAGTTTAACATGTTCCAAACCTCTGAAATAATGATGGTTAAATTCTTGAGTTACAACATGAAATGTTACATGCAACTCTTCGGAATTTTTAATCACCTTTTGATATAAACTGAAATTTCTTCTCCAATTTCCAACCAATAGAACTTGTAACTCGTTTTGTATCGGTTTGAATTCGATAGGTTTAAAAAAGTCTAAATCAACTCCATGAGGAATTACATGTAATTTTTCCTCAGAAATCCCATAATTCAGGAAAAAAGCCTTCTGGTTTTCTCCCAATAAAATAAAGGCATCAACATTCTTTAACATGTGAGGAAATTGGATAACTTCTTCTAAATCTTTTGGTGTTGCATGGATTGATAAGACCAATTTCCCGGGTAAATACTCATGGATATAAGGAATTAAGCCTATGGTTGAATCACCATATAAAAAATGAACAATTGAATCTGGCCTCTGCATTTTTTTTACAGCGAACAAATCACCTAACACACCATCCCATTGGTACCATTTGCTGGCAGTAAATCTTCTAAGAATCCTTTCAACGGCGAGGCTTAATGAATTTGACGCATGCCCTCTATCAACATGTTTTATCTCTACATTATGCAGATAGTTTATCAGTAATTCGTAACCGCTATGTCTCGAATGATGTGGAATTTTTGTTGTAATTACTGATACTGTTTTGTCCATCGCAAAAGATTACTCATTTACAAGATACTTTTGCAAGCTAAATCGCACAAAAAAAAGCTGACTCTTGGAGTCAGCTTTTTTGGGTAATTTTATTTAATTAACAACATCTTTTTTGTTGTATTGAATGTTCCTGCTCGAAGTGTATAAAAATATACACCGCTGGATAATCGACTTGCATCAAATTGAATCTGATGGAATCCAGTATTCAAGTTTTGATTATTTACCAATGTTGCAACACGCTGACCAATTACATTATATACATGCAATTCAACTGTTGAACTCGCAGGTAACTTGAAACTGATTGTTGTGCTTGGGTTAAACGGATTCGGGTAATTTTGGAATAATTCAATTTCATTTGGTTTTGAATCAGCCCAATCTTCTATAGAGGTACTTGTTCCGCTTTTCTTAGGTTTCTTGATATTAAAGAATCCACCAGATGAACCCTGAGTTAAAGCATCATACAATAAATCGTGCGTTAATTCACCCGGAAACCCTCTGAACAACAATTCTGTAGATGCACTTGCAGCATCGTATACAAATATATTTCTTCGAACTGCAAAGTAAACACTGTCCGGATTGTGTTTATTAACTGCCACTGCTTCAAATGCACCCTCATATCCACCAAACAATGGCGTAAAGGTTAAACCACCATCATAAGTGGCTGCAACAACATTACTTAGATTTGAACCAGCAGCAAAATAAAGGGTATCTAAACTACTCGGAACTGCTTCTAGGTCATTAATTGGCATCGGGAAGCCTAATGGATTGAATTCAGCATCGACCATAAAACCACGTTTCGACCATGTTTTACCGTGATCTGTTGAACGATACACTGCACCGGAATCAATAGTAGAAGTATCAAAGGTTCCGCCTGTTGCCATATACAAATAGGTTGTACTGCCTTGGCTTGCTTTCTTAAGTGCATTGTATGAATGATTATTAGCTACACCACTATGTAAACTCCAATTTACTCCACCATCATAACTTGCAAGCAGAGCCCCATATAACGTTCTTGAGGCGCGTAATGCAGCATAAACAGTATCTGCGTTTACAAAAACAATATCGGATACATTGCCTCCATCGTTTTTCACTTTATCGATATCTAAACCTGATATACTTGTAAAATCGGTTCCTTGCCAAGCATCATTAGTTGTTCCACCTGTAAAGCTTACAAATATTCCATTCCCGTTTGCACCAATAACATGGTTTGGATCATTCTCATTAACCTGAATACTTGTAAATCCAACATTTCCACCATTATTCGGGTTGATAGGAAATTTACCGTAAGGCGGTGCCCATTTCGCTGTATTGGGGATATCCGTTCTTGTGTACGCTGTTGTATACCCAATTCCAGAAGTTGTCGCCAAGTAAACCGTATCTAAAACTCCCGGAGACTGAGCTATTTGCCAAACATTGACGCCCTCCAAGCCTTCGGGAACCGGAATGTACGTACCATGTAAGCCACCTGTTGAACGCGTAGGAGCATTATCACCATCACCAAAATAAATATCAGTATTTGGAATGTGTAAATGTCCGACTGCATTTGCAGTAACCACATTTGAAACCGGATCGTTCTGTGCATTAATTGGATTAAAACTAGTACCTAAGTCTTCAGAGTACTCATTGTTTCCAGCGCCAGGAACTACCAATAACTGTGTTTTGCCGTGTGTTTCGTACATAAATAGTTGTGGCATTGGTTGGTAATCGATAGCTGAACCGGTTACATCTTTAACTTTTGTCCAGTTTGCGCCACCATCTACCGTTTTCCATATTCCATTTGGTGAAGTATCAGCATTTCTTGCTGTTACAAATAAGGTATCCGTATGTGTTGGGTGAATTACAAAAGCCTCGATTGACAATGTATCTGTATCAATAGGTGTAATTGTATTAAAGCTTAATCCACCATCATTCGTTTTCAATAAGTGCGATAAATGTGAGCCAAAGTTTTGTTGAGCAATTACGATAAAATTTGAAGTAGTATCAGATAATAAACCAACTTTAGTTAATGAATAGTTCGAATATAAACTATCATCTGGAACTAATGTGACAGTCCACATATACCCTCCGTCGTCACTTCGTAGCAGATACTTATCTGAACCAACAATTACATGAGAACCCTTTGCATCAATGATATTAAAGTTAGCACTTATTGATGGATCTATACTTCCAACAATAGATTTAGCCTCACTTTGGTGCAATAAGGTTGTGAAATCTGTACCAGGACGTTTTACTTGTGTAGAATTCAAGGTTCCTGCTTCTTCCACAGTTACTGTATAAACATATCCTCCATTTGCAACAACACGAACTCCACGTCCTCCCCATCCACGGCGTTCAAAACCTTCAAACCATTCAAGTGAATCTACCGGAAAAGGTGAAGTCCATGTTCTACCTGTATCTGATGAAACATATACACTTGATGCTGCTTCCATTGTGATATAAACTTGATTATTTACTTCATCCCAAGCAAAATCTAATGGTCTTCCACCGTACAAGCCATTATTCACGCGACCTGAATCTGTTGGCAATAAAGGTATAAATCCGGAATACGGGCTTGTACTGCCAGTTGAACCGCCACCACCTGAACTCATACCAAAAATTTTCGAACGACCTATTTCAAATTTTCCCTCAGACATTATCATAAAGGAACCGCCTTTTTCTATTTCAATGTCTTCAACATAAAAGGCAAAATCTGTATCGAATTCCGGTTGCATAACAGTAGCACTCAATTCAATAAAAGCAACTGCAGTATCCTTCAAACTGATGGGTGAGTTTGTTTTAATTGTGATTTGGTCTACACCATCAATTTCAACAATTTGAATATCCCAACCTGATGTAAAGTTGGTCAATTGGAAATCGGAAATATCAAACAGGTCTTTTTTCTCCCAATCGAACTTGAAACGAAAACCTGTTATTGCGGAATCTACTTTAACCAGACCTTTTATCATGAGTGGAAAAACATGATTCCCAACTACAAAGTCTGGTTTACTGATAAAAAACTGACTGCCGGAAGTTGGTGGGGGCGTATTTGTATCATTTTTATCATGAATAACCCCCACCTTGATTGCTGAACTCTCTTCAAAACTAACATTATTGATGGCAGTAAGTTTCAAGCTATCGATATATAACTCAATTGGTTCGTGATTTTCGTCCTTTGAAATAATAGCTTTCAATTCTAACAAACGAATATGCATCAACTCAGACTGATAACTTTGTCCTTCAGGTGCATTCATTGAAATTTTTAATTTTTCACCGTTTGCTTCGTTTACTTTTTGAACTGCAAATTCCCAATTAGTTAACTCACTTGTAAACAAATCGGAAATCTCATTTTGCCAATTCAATCCTGATTGTGGATTCCAAAAAAAATTGAACTCAATAGATGTAAGTGCTGAATCAATCGGGATTGGCCCTATAAATTCGAGTGGTATTCGAACTGAGTCTCCCTCTGAAACGATTGGTAATACTGGTACCTGAATTGGTACTCCTATAGAATCTGCTTGAGCGTAACCCATTATTGGAATCAAGCAAAACAACAATATCGATTTAATTGTACTAGTTATTTTCATTATGACCTCATGTTAAACCTCTGTAAATCGTTGTAAACAAGTTGTGGCATTTACAAAAGCTTATACAGGTGCAAAAACACATAAGTAGTATGAATTATCATCACTTACCTCTTGTGTTCAAGATGAACTTTTACTTAAAGAATTTTTGCAACTAACAACGTAAGGTCATCATCTAAAGGAGCGTTTTGTGCTTTCAAATTGCTAAAATCGATGATTGATTTTAAAATATTTTCGCTTGTCCATACTTCTGGTTGTGCTATATACAAATCAGCTAGTTTCTTAAACTCTGTCATCATCTCTTCGTAACCCAATTGAATATCTTGTTTATCAGGACGTTCTGGCAAACCATCAGAAAAGAGAATTAAGACATCATTTTTATAAAGCTTGATGGTTTTACGCTCATATTTTGCCATTCCCATAACTCCAAAAGGTAGACCCTCAATAATTATTTCTTCAACATCTCCGCTCATTCTCACAATAATTACCGGCGGCATTCCACCTCCGCACAAATCAACTTGAATTTCTGTTTCTGAAAGGGGTATAAACTCGGCAAGCATAAGTGCCATGTTTAATCTTCTGTGGCGATTTACCTGCTTCAGTACTTTATTCAATTGCGCACTTATTTCAAGTAAATCATCATTATTTATGGATAATAAACTCGCTTTGGTAGCAGAAACCATTAAACCCGCACCAACTCCATGTCCGGTAGCATCACCAACGGCAGCTACAATTACGCCATTTGGTCGCGAAAAGAAATCGTAATAATCTCCGCCAACTTCGGAAGCCGTTTCTTGTGTAGCTGCAAAAGACACATAATTGGATTTTGGATATGATTGTGCTAAAAATGTTTGTTGAATTTTTCGGGCTTCTTCTAATTCATCTGTTTTACGTTTGCTTTCACGTTCAATCATTTCTGCTTTTAATTCTGCTTCGCGTAAAGCTGCTTTTTGGCGCTCTTGCTCTAAATCAAACGCTGCTTTTTTCTGTTCTTTGACTTTAATGACCTCGCTCCGCCAAGAGACAAAACCACTCATCAACGCGGAAAGAACTAGAATCCAAAGTCCAATTCCCCAAAAACTAAAATACCAGGGCCTTTGAACTGCGAATTGAATTTGTGACACATCCGATATATCACCATAAGCATTTGTATACCTTACTCTTAATGAATAATCATTCCAAGTTAGGTTTGAAAAACTGAGAACAAATTGTTCTTCAAACGGCAGCCATTCATCGGAGTTGTTCAATGGAATTAATTGGTATTGGAATGTTCCAAATTCAGGTGAGATAAAGTCGACAGATCTAAAATGAAATGAAATTTTTGCATTATTAGTCAAAAATGGCAGTTCTGAAACAAGATTTGTTCCATTATCTATGAAACCTATATTCACATTATAGGAATCAGACTGAATACCACTTACATAAACACTCGGACGTCGATTAGACTCATTTTCAGCTGTATTAATTGAATAAATACCTTCGGAACTTCCGATGTAGATAACTGAATCTAAAACTTGTACGGATGTCACAAACGATTCAGGTAATGTAGAAATAGATGAAACGACTTGAGGATTATCTGCAAGGTTTCTTAAAAGTTGAAGACGTTCGGAATCATCAGAATAACTTTGAATTCCCCATAACTCACCGTTTAATTCAAATAGTTTTTCAAGTTTGGGGAACTCATTTATCAGTTTTAATTGATGTGTGTTTTCATCCCATTTCAATACACTATTTTCAGATAACACATATACGGTATTACCAATTATAGCTACATCCGAGACTTGCTCAGTAGGTAATCCATCCAATGACTTAACCTGCTGTATTTCGGCCAACTCTTGTTTTGCATTTATCCATTTTGCTCTGTAAAGCTGATTCAGTGCCGTTTTTATCCAGATTATATCGTCTTCTGTTTTATAAATACCAATTACATCTGTTTCAAATTCTTTATATAAATGATGTTGTTTTAATATTCCACTTGACGGACTTAATACCGCAATTGCACCTCCCAAACCTGTTATCAAATAGTTTTGAATAGGTAGCATAGATCGAACATAATACTCGGAATAAATACTTTTTAAACCTGATTTAGTTCGCTTTACGATTCCATTTTGAGTAGCTATTACAATCTCATTATTCCACTTTTTGATATCCCAGACTTGAAGACCTGAATGATTTTCGTCTTCAACTTTTGCGAAAAGCTTTGATTTAAAATCATATTCATATAGGCCTGTGAATCCACCTGCATAAAACTGATTATGTTCAATAATAAAGGATTCAACTCTTCCCTCGAGTCCTGTTTTTATATTGAATTGTGTAATAGGAGAATGAATCGGAATTTTTCCAAAACCGTTGTCTGAGGCATACCAAAGAACACCGTTTTTATAAAATAAACTCGTAATAATGTCATTCGGTAATCCATGTTTGGAATCAAAAATGCGAACTAGCTTCCAATTCTTATCAAATTGAAGAATTCCAGAACCTAGTGTAGCTACAGCATACCCTTCTTCACCCAGTTTACTCAATGAATATGTCTGTCTTTCTGATAAATTCCCTCTTAAAATTTGTGTGACTTTCCTGATTTGAACAGATGATTTTATTGATAGGTTAACTGCATACACATCACCCTTTGTAGTGAGTACATAACCGCTCAATCCATCTGTTTGTACAATTCCTGCAAATGAATCTTCATCAAATCCATAAGTAGATTCTAAATTGTATATGGAGTCCGAAGTTGCAACAGAAAAACCTTTATTTATATCTAAATGCCAAATTGATTTACCAAATTCCTGTGGCATACTGTACGGAGAACTAGCGTAAGAACTCAGTTTTCCATTTTGAAAAACCCAATATCGTTCAATGCTAAAAAATATAGCCCCATTTGGAATCGCGAATGTTTTCCAAACATCAGAAAAGACTAAACCTGAATCCGTTTCAATGGATTGATAGGTGTAAAAACCCGATTCATTTTTTGACAAAAAACCAATTTCAGAAACCGAACCTACCCAAATAGTATCCGTTGATGAACGTGCAAAAGACCTAACTATTGATGAGTTTTTGTTCTGATAAACCTGAAATATATTCCCATCGAAAGAAATTATTCCTGAATTATTTGCAACCCAAACTAAACCATCATCCGACTGTTCAATCTGCCAATTTTGAGTAAAAGCCTTGTAATCTTTTGGAAAGAAATGCTTAATGGCAGGATAACCCAATTCTTGTGCTATGCTTTGAATATGCAAAACACTGAATAACAAGAGTATACCAAAACGAACGCAAAATCGAATCATAGCAAGATTATAGAGATTTTTGAATCCAGATTAAACTCAAAATCCAATAAATAAAAAAGCCACAGAAGAGGACTCCTATGGCTAAACTTTAATCCTAAAATGTGTCAACCTATTTTAGGACCAGACACTATGGTTTACCGATTACGATTTCACCGGTTCTGTTTCAGCATATTTGCTTCGCAACAAACCAAGTGGCACAAAAAGATGAAACTCTTTTCGAGCTTCTTCCCAATCTTTTAGAATATATTTTGCTTTTGATGAGCCTGTTTCTCGGTGATAATCATCCAATAAAACATACAACTGCTGGTAATATTCCTCTGAAATACTGCATTCAGCGATATATTCTTTGTTGATGTAACTGCCGGGATCACCATAAGTAAACAATTCACCGCCAGTCATACCGGCGCCTAAATTATGATACATTCTTCCCAGAACGACTACGCGTCCGTTCGTCATGTATTCGCAGGCGTGTAAGCCAAGTCCTTCAACAACAGCTGTTGCACCGGAATTTCGAACAGCAAAACGGTCGCCGGCTAAACCATGTACATACAAGGTTCCGCCTGTTGCTCCATACAAAGCACAGTTTCCAATAATGGCACTATTCGATGGGTCATATTTTGAATCAGAGTTTGGAGTTATTACCAATTTTCCACCGGACATACCTTTGGCGACAGAATCGTTGGCTTCGCCGTATAACTTCACATCCAAACCCTCAACCATAAATACACCAAAACCTTGACCACCACTTCCGGTGAAATTCAGATTTATTTTTTTTGTGTACGCCGTAGTTTCTGCCTGTTCACCTTTTATTTCAGCTAATCGGCGTTCACTTCTGCGTTTTGCTAAATATCCTGATAAAGTTGACAAAACAGCTCTATCTGTTGAATACACATCAAATGAACCTTCATAAGCTTCATTTCTTTGGATGTATGGCTTTAATGTATGAACTAACTGCTGATTTAATGGGCTTATTCCATCGTTAAACAAATCTGTTTTTTGATAACCGGAAGGAACAGGAGTATCAAAGAAATAACCTAAATCCAGATTTCTGCTTCTTATTAAATCGACTCGTTTTTCGTTGACAGTCAATAAATCGTTTCGTCCGATAATTTCATCTAAAGTTGTGAAACCCATCATTGCGAGATTTCTGCGAACATCTTCTGCTATGTATTTACACAGATTCACCACATCGTCTTTAGTGCCTTTGTATTTAGCTTTAAACTTAGGGTCGTGAGTCGCAATACCGGTAGGGCATGTATTCTTTTCACAAATTCTTGCCATAACGCAACCTTCAGCAACTAACAACAATTTCCCGAAGTCGAATTCTTCCGCGCCTAAAAGTGCTGCCATTACGATGTCTTTTCCTGTAGATAAACCGCCGTCAGTTCTAAGAATTACATTTTTTCTCAAATTATTATTGATGAGTGTCTGATGTACTTCAAACAATCCGAGTTCCCAAGGAAGACCCGCATGTTTCATAGAACTCAAAGAAGCAGCACCTGTACCACCGTCACCACCTGATACGTGAATGATATCTGCACCTGCTTTCGCTACACCGACTGCTATAGTACCGATATGTGCGCCAGCAACTAATTTCACTCCTACTTTCATTCCCGGTTTGAGTTGTTTTAACTCATAAATGAGTTGCTTTAAGTCTTCGATGGAGTAAATATCGTGTAAAGGCGGTGGTGAAATTAAATCAACACCAACATTGGCATGGCGTGCTTTTGCGATATCCGCATCAACTTTTAAGCCCATAAGCTGGCCGCCTTCACCGGGTTTAGCGCCTTGAGCTACTTTAATCTGAACTTCATCGCCGGCAACTAAATATTCCGCGGTTACTCCAAATCGAGCCGACGCCACTTGTTTTATTGATGCTGAAATTCCATTTGTATAATAAAACGGGTTTTCACCGCCTTCACCTGAATTACTTCTGCCGCCAATTTCTTTCATCGCCTCAATAATATCACGCTGAGATTCAGCAGAAATAGCACCAAACGACATCGCACCTGAACCAAATGTTTTTGTGATTTCCTCAATTGGCTCAACTTTATCTACAGAAATGGCTTTTTCAGCGCGTTTTAAATCAAACAAGTGACGAATGTTTACCGGTTCGTCATCAAGCCCCATTCGTAAATAGGTATCGTATAATTCCATGCTTTTTAAGGAAAATCCTGTCTCACGAACCAGCTCATGAATCAATTTAGAACGAGTGTTGGTCATGGAGTGGCGTTCACCATCAATGCCTTTGTTATGTTCTTTAAACTGATAGGTTTTTATTGGCAGGCTTCCCTCTAGTTCGGCTTTTTCACAAACTGCTGTAGTTTTTTCAATTTGAGAAACAATATGCTCTAACTCATATCCGCCAATCGGGCTAGTTGTACCGCTAAAATATTGACGCATAAGATTCTTACCTAAACCTAATGCCGTAAACGATTTCGCTGATTGATAAGAACGCACAACAGAAATCCCAACTTTAGACATAATTTTAAGCAATCCGCTTTCCAGAGATTTAATCAAATTGGCTTCACGAGTATCTGCATCAAGCGCATTTAATTTCCTATCGTCTTGGAAACGGGCAATTTCAAGTGCTAAGTAAGGACTTACAGCATTGGCACCGTAACCAATTAAACAGGCAACATGATGTGTGCTTTTAATCTCACCGGAATGCACCACAATGGATGTTTCCAATCTCAATCCTGCATTATTTAAAGCAGTAACTACTGCACGTAACGCAATTAACGAAGGTATTGCCGGCTTATCAAAACTTGCTGACTCATCTGATAAAATAATAACCGTTTTACCTTGCTCTGCGGACCTAATAGCTTCTTTTTCGAGTTCTTTTAAACGATTTTTTAAGCCAACTGCACCATGAGATTTATTAAACGTGGTATCAAAAACTATTGGAACAGCACCGGTTTCTTTCTCAGGCTTCTGCATTAATTTCCTGAGGTAAGCCATTTGCCCTAAGGATAAAACCGGGCTTTTTAACTCTAATGCCGGAGCAAGCGGAATCAATTCTTTTGTTTCAAATATGTTCGGTTTTTTACCTAAATACGTGGTTAAGTCTGTAACCATTTTTTCGCGTAAGTAATCCAAAGGAGGATTTGTAACCTGCGCAAAGTTTTGATAAAAGAAATCGAAAAATGAACGAGGTTGATCAGAAAAAATGGCGACTCTAGCTGTATCACCCATCGACCCGATAGGCTCTTTTCCGTCTAGTACCATCGGATAAAGAATCATTTTTAAATCTTCATCTGTGTAGGAAAAAACAGCTTTTTTGTGCTCTAATTCTTGGGCTTCTTCTACATGCTCTTGTTGAATACGAGTCGTTCTGGCATCGAATTTATAAGATTCGTTTTCGCGAGAGTGTGAAGGGTCGCGGAAAAATAGTTCTCCGCTTTTTAAATCAACAGAAACACCATTTCCGGCATTTAATGTGCCTTTTGAATGCACTAATTTTTCATCAATATCAAAAATTCCGGCTTCTGAAGAGAGGTAAAAATGGTCATCTGTAATTGCCCATCTACAAGGCCTGAAGCCGTTTCTGTCTAAACGTGCACCAATTATATTTCCATCAGAGTAGGTGACAAACGCCGGACCGTCCCAAGGTTCCATCGAACGCGACCAGAATTTATAAAACTCGTTGTGCTGGTCAGCCGGTGGCATCATAATAGCTAATGCGTCTTCAACATGCGGAATTCCGCTTCGATAGCGCATACTTTCTACCATTTCGTTCAACGAACCTGAGTCTGAAATCCCGTCTCTTGTTAATAATTCATCTCGTTGTACGCCAAGAGATTTCTCTCTGGCGATTGCCCAAGAGCGATTACCAATAATGGTATTGATTTCACCATTGTGCGCCACTAATCGAAATGGTTGAGCTTTATCCCAAGACGTTTTTGTATTGGTACTGAATCGTCTGTGAAACAACACAAAACGTGTTTTAAAACGAGGGTTTCTTAAATCAGGATAAAATTGATCTAAAGCATTCGATTTGGTAAGTGCTTTATAAATAATTGTTTTTGATGATAACGAAACAAAGAAAAATTCAGAACCAAATCCGGCTTCTTTGGTTTTTAAACGCACTTGTTGTTTGGCAGTAAAAAGGAGTTTATCGTAAGATAAATCTGTTCGGCAATGGGTTGGTCGTTTAATAAATGCTTGAATTATTACCGGAACTGACTCTTTGGCTTCTTCACCTAAAACTTCAGGATTTGTTGGAACGTCGCGATAGTTTTCGACTTCCATTCCATAGAAACGGAAAATCTCTTCAAAAATAGTTAGTGCTTTACGTTGTCTATCCGGACTAACCGGTAAAAACAGAGTCGCTACAGCCATTGAATTTCGGTCAATTCCAAATAATTCAAATGGAATATCGGTCATAATTCCGGCACCATCTCCGGTTACTTGGTCTGCTGCGCAAGCACCACGATGTTCTACACATCTAAGAGCGTGTAAACCTAGTTCTAATTGAGCATGACTAAATACGTTTTTCCGACTACTGATAAAGCCGACACCACAGGCCGACCTATCCTGGGCTTGAAATGGATTCATGGTTGATTTTCCTTTACCGTCAATACAGGGTTAAAATGCCAAACTCGCTTTCTAATGGGTTTTAAAGCGGTTTATAAATAAGCGTAAAAAATTTGGTAAATGCA
>SBGQ01000048.1 GCA_006226965.1 bacterium
TTTTCATTATTGATTTAATAGTTTTAAAGTTTTTCCATAAAGAAATTAAGTCGTATATTTACAGACCTATACGAAACCAAATTATTCATAGCTATGATTACAAAAAAATTCACTCCTAAACGTACTGTATGTAAAGTTACGTTCAGCATTCCTGCTGAAAAAGCTTCTGCTTCAATTGCTGTTGTTGGCGATTTCAATAATTGGGATCCAAAAGACGGCGAAATGTCTCTTTCTGGTGATGCTTACACCAAAACCGTAAGCTTAAAACCTGCTCAAGAGTATAAATTCAAATATTATGTTGACGGTGCAAACTGGTTAAACGACGAAGCTGCTGATGCATATGCAGCTAATGAGTTCGGTACCGAAGATTCAGTTCTTGTTGTTGGTGAATAAGTTACCTTGTTCATACTCTTTGAAGGCATCCAATCGGATGCCTTTTTTGTTTGTATATCTTACTCTTTAAAACGGTATTACTGCCTGAATTCTGTAATACACATCTTGGTTTCGATTCATAAATAAATCGTTATAAGGTTGCGCAAAACCCAAAGCTTGTACAATCGGAAGCACTCCCAAAAAGGTAATTTTATTTTTTATTTCAGCACCTAATCCCCACTGCCACAGCGATTTGCGAACTGAGCCAAACGTAATATCGTTTGCAAAAGCTACATCACTAAATACCGCTGCAGTGGTTTTATCAAAACGAATAATACCTAAAACGGATGTTGCTAAACTTGGCAATAAGGGAGCTCTTAATTCTTGTGAATTAAAAACTAATTGATTGGATAAGATGAAGTTTCGATAACCTCTAACTCGCTCCGGTGTGTTGATAATTGAGATAGGTATTTCAGTAAATACCGGTAGTGTGATGTTATCGTAGCGTGATAATTGTACTGCTTCAAACGGTAAGGGTTTTCCGAATTGAGCTTGTGCTCTCATATAAGACGCCCATGTAATTTCACTATAAATCGGGCGAACATCGTACCATTTCACATCGGCAATAACGAATTGTTCTTGCTTATCGCCATACCAAGAGTCTTCCGCATTAATTCCTGCTCGTAAACTAATGTTAAGTCCAAATGCTTTTAGGGGATGAATGTCATTATAAACATAAGGCAAGGCATGTTTCAACTCAAAAGCAGCAATTACATCGTGTTGCCAGCGATCAGAAAAATTCAGCTTGGGACTTTTGTACACACTGCTTGTTAACGCCTCCCACTTGAATGCTCGGCTTGTAAACATATAACGTGCACCGGAATAGGGTTTAGAAATCCAATCCACATCTTTACTCAAACCCAATGAAAATCCCGACAACATAGATGTTAGCCAATTATCAGAATAAAACTGAATAGCTCCGGGGAAACGATACGCATCAAATGACCAGGTAAACGATTGTGTTTTATTAGCATAGTTGAACAAGCCATACATTTCTTTGGCATCAGTAAAAGAAATATTTCCGGTAGTAAAAACCGTATGCTTACCAAGTGGTTCATTCCACATACTAAAGCCTTGAATTCCGTAATCACCACGTTTCTCATCATAGTACGGATAGCCAAATGAAACAAAATGTGAGATATTTTTTAACGGAGAGTAAACAGCCCGACTTTGAATCAGATTGGGATTGGGTTGAATTTGTCCGCCGATTACGTGTTTAGGTCCGGCATGAATCCATGATAAATAGGCATCGGGAAGATTTATAGAACGTTCTTCTTTTCGTAAGGTATCTGCAATACTCAGCAAGTGTTCGTAGACTTTGCTTTCGGAGGATTGTACAATCCATCGACCGGATTGTTTATCTAAATTTGGCGACCAATCCAATAAATCGGCACCGGTAAACACATGCGTTGCTCGTTTAATTATTCCGGTTTCTATATCGAGTACAAAAATATTCGGGACTTTATCTCGCAAACTCGAAAACGCAACTTGTTTTCCATCAGCACTAAATCTTGGATTTCTATCATCAGTTGCACCATCCGTAAAATCGATTTCTTCACCGGTTTTTAAATTTTTTACCGTGATGAAGCGCTTACCTTTGGCATCAAAACGAGCATAAACAATCTTGGTTTTTTCTTTGTTGATATCCAGATGAAAAACCTGTGTATCTCCTGAATAAGTCGTAATAAGTTGTATGGTTTTTGAATTCAAATCGAACTCTACCACATTTCCGGTTCCGTTAATATTCTGTACAGCAAGTACTTTTCCAAACTCATAAAACACCGGATAACTCAGGCGCTTGTTTTCACTCAGCTTTTTCTCTTTTTCTTTTTTGATATCAAACTGATACAAGTCATTTACCAAGGAGCCATTATCAGTTCTCCCCATTTTTGAATAAAAAACAACATTTTCATCAGCAGACCAACTTAAATCGCCATTTGAGCCCCCGATCGGCCAGGATTTTTTGATTTTAAATTCTGCTGAATCCCGCTCAGACAAACTTAATTGGGTGTAAGGTTTTTCAACTGATTTATAAGACAATGTGATTAAACGCTTTGCGCTTCCGCTAACTTTTGCGCCGAAAATCAGCAAATTATCACCTAAATCAATGCGTTTCCCGTGTAATGAATCTGTTCGATCCATCTGAGAAGCGAGTGTGTTATAATACACATTCATGTGTTTTAACCAACGGTTTTCAAATCGCCCCCAAGTCTCGCCTGTCGCCTTTTTAAAACCCTTGTACACGTTCGGTGTTAGCCATTTTCCAATTAAGGTATCACGGTAGGCAAACGATTGAGCAATGGTTGAATCTCCGTATTGGTCGCTCCAAAAAAGCATCTTGGAATAACCGGCTGAATAAACCAACCTTCCGTTATAAGGTGTTAATCCGTCATTAAAATTGGGTTTGTCATCAAAAATTGCCTGTCGCAACCAGCGGTCTCCGCGTTGTGCATCCCAAACTTCGGTTGCATATTGCGCATAACCTTCAATAACATCACGTCCACCGGGTTCACCAAAAACAAAACCCCAGGTACCCATATTGGTTCGTACAGCTTCAAAATGAAACAGGTGTGCCAATTCGTGAGACATCACCTTTCGCAACCATTTTTTATCTGATGAAAACACTTCCGAAAACGAATTTAACCCAACCCAAATAAACGTATAAGAACCATTCATGGGCAAAGCAGCACCATTTACGATTTCATCTTCATCTGAAAGGTAGATTTTAATTTTCCTGTCGAATTCAACGCCTAAACCTTTCGACAATGCCACATACGTTGATTCAGCTACTGATATGGCCTGAGTTTCGATGCCCGAAAGATGTTCGGGGTACATAATTCTGAAATGCTCAGACTGTACTTCCATCCATTTTAATTCGGGATGATTACGCCCGTTAAACGTGTTAAATGCCTGCGAATGAACGGAATCAACCCTTACAAATACCCCCAAACAAACCAGCAAAAAAACAAGTAACCGTACTTTCATTGAATTAACTTTTTGTGAATCTCAACTCCGGCAATTTTACGCTGGCTCTGAGTTTATTTACTTCAAATGCTTTTAAAAATCTCCAACGTCCGACTCGAAGTTTATCAATATATAAGCTCGCATATTGAATACGCTTTAGCTTTATAACTTCTGCGCCAAAAAAAGCTACCATTCTGCGTACCAAATGGTTACGACCTTCATGCACGGAAATCAACACGGAGTCGTGCTTTGCTAAATGGCGTTCAACGCGATAGGCTTTTGCAATTCCGTCTTCCAATTCAACACCTTTGCGGAGTTGTTCTAGTTCTTCATCTGATAAATAACGATTCGCGGTAACTTCATACACTTTTCCGATTTTATAACTTGGGTGCATTAAGCGGTTAGCCAAATCGCCGTCATTTGTCAATAAAATGAGTCCGGTGGTATTTCTATCCAATCGTCCGACAGGGTATAATCGGTGGCCTGTATTGGCTTCAACCAAATCCATAACGGTTTGGCGCCCTTTTTCATCGTCGGTGCTGGTAATTGTATTGGTTGGTTTATTAAGCAGTATGTAGATAAAGTTTTCAGGATGAACGTTTGTTCCGTTTACCTTAACAGAATCGTTCAATTGCACCTGATACCCCATTTCTTTAACAACAGCGCCATTTACTTCTACTTTGCCTTCCTGTATGAGCACATCGGCATCACGACGGGAGCAAATTCCTGAGCGTGAAATAAATTTGTTCAGACGAATAGTTTCAGTGTCTTTTTCAGGTTTTGCCTGTAAATATCTTTTTTTTGATGCAGGTTTTGATGCAGGTTTCGCATTTGGGCGTTCACTTGCAGTTTTACTTAATTTCGGGCGGTAAGCCATAGGTGATTATTCCGATTTTGGAGCTTGTTTTGAGTATAATTCGGCCTTTAATTCCAACATAATCTGACGATGTTCGGCCATCTCATCATCTTTCAAAATTTCGTCGATTTCACGCGGTTTGGGTAAATCTTCCATTGAATTGAGTCCGAAATGTGACAAAAATACCGGAGACGTTTTATACAACAACGGTCGTCCCGGCGTATCTGCGCGTCCGGCAACTTCAACCAATCCTTTTTCTAGTAACTGCCTAACCATATGGCCCGAATCAACACCTCGAATGGAATCGACTACAGGTTTTGTAATTGGTTGCTTGTATGCAATAATGGCTAATGTCTCAACCGCTGACTGTGTTAGTTTTCTGTTTGCATTTTCATGCTGAATATGTTGAAGCCATTTATGTAAACGTTCATCCGTTTTATAAGTAAAACCTTTACTCTGTTGAATAATTCGAAAACTTCTGCCCTGTATTTCATATTCAGTATTCAACTCTTGAATAACTAAGGGAATTTCAGTTTCAAACACACCCATATCGGCATTAACAAGCATCATGGCCTCAATTATTTGCTGAGCACTAACTGGCTCTCGACTGGCAAATATGAGTCCTTCTACGATTTGTTTTAAGGGAATGGGTTCGAAAAGGTGTTCTTGCACGATTGATTTAACATTTCTTTAAATGGGTTGAAATATAGGCATTTAGCCAATGCTTTTTTGCAATCACTTAACAGTTAAAACGGATCATTAATAACCGCTAAAAAATAGTTTAATTTTTTTTTGAAAAGCGTGTAAGAACAGGAAATCAAGTGCGTCTATAGTGTGAAGTATTAATCAAGATAGGGCTATTAAGCACTTTTTTCTTGTCAAGAGAAGATATACACCTAGAACAAAACACTTGCTCTCCAAAGGTTGACGCCTTTCGAGAGCTTTTTTTTGCCCATAAATCAAGGATTATTTCCAGACTGTTTCGGCGCGTGCTACTTCTTTTTGATCGGATTCTCTTTTCAAGAAATGTCGAATTTTATTTTCGCTGATAAACTCTGCCTGAGATTCGATTCGATCACCGTAAAAACATTCTGCACGAAACTGGATATCAATGGATTCGAGATGTTTCTTTTCGCGAACTTCTGCCGGTACAGCCTCTAAAACCCACTCCATGAAATGCACATTATTTACGTGATTATTCAAGTCTAAATCACCGTAACGAACATTAAAGAACTTTTGCTCCGTTGGATTTTCAACCGCATCTAATCGATCTTCACGGTGGATTATCAAGGCTCTGTCGGGATTTTCTTTAGCGAATTCGGCTAAAACCGATTCCACATTTACCGGGCGACGTGTATTCAAATCCAACAGCATCCAAATACTGGTTGCTTTACCGACACATTGTTTTTTTGAGTTCCAAATTCTGAAATCACGAGTGGCTACCATGCGATCGTAACCGCTTGGCCAAGTTTCCACTTGAATCGTTTCTCGCCAATGCGGATAATCATCTAATTGAATTTTTAAGCGCGTAAGAACCCAAGTAATATTTTTTTCAAGTAATTGTTCTATCGAAAAACCTAATTGCTGAGCACTATCACCAGCAATTTCTTGTAAATAATTGCCGATTGCAGGAATGGTAATTAAGCCGTTAGCGTGAACTTCGCTGGAGCGAATTTTATACGATTCAAAAATGGAAGGAACGATTTTCATTTGAAGTTTTAAATGGATGTCGGATGTCGGATGTCGGATGTCGGATGTCGGATGTCGGATGTCGGATGTCGGATGTCGGATGTCGGATGTCGGATGTCGGATGTCGGAT
>SBGQ01000014.1 GCA_006226965.1 bacterium
ATTGCATATGCAATTAGTAAAAGACTAAATACTATCTTGAATGATTTTGCCATAGGAATTAGTTATACTGTGATCCATAGTAAGTTAGGCTAAGCGTTTAAATGTACTCTTAGCTTTAGTTAAAATTTTAAGTGTCCCTCATCTGGTTCTAAAAAGGCATTTGATTCTCTAAGAAACCTTTGCATTTCGTCCATGGTATCTCCAATAACTTTCGCGCTAAATTCATGAATTTTTATAAGCATCCGAATAAATGCTTCAGGGTCTCTTTGTCTAGTTAGCTTTCTCAAGGTTAAAATATAGTCCTCACGGTATACGTTAGGAATAAGAATTTTGGCCTGATTTTGATTCACAAGCTCAGCATTCATCATAACTCTTGCTATTCTGCCATTGCCGTCCAGAAAAGGGTGAATTTCGCTTATTGCGAACATGATATAGGCAGCACGAGCGAATGGATGTTTAAGCGCATTGTAGAATTCGAAAGACTTCAAGAGTGTTCCTTTGACCAGGTTCTTGTCAACGAATGAAGTTTGTCCGGCAAAATTATTTTTGTCCTTGAATTCTCCCGGGTTTTTATCTTTTCTGGAAGAAAGAAGTATGCGGTGTCTGTACCTTAGAATCGTAAGAAGCTCATCCGGTGTTTTTGGAATAGTTGACATTTCTTTTCGATTCGAAACTAATTGATAGGTACCCAAAACATCATGTGAATCTTCGTGTCTTGTCAGCATGGGAGTTTGAGTCTCAATGATCGATTTGGCTTGGTCGATTTCGAATTTTGTGCCTTCTATATAGTTCGAAAAATAGCTTTCGAAAAAAGCGAAGTTTCGAAATGAAGTAGTATTCGAATTTGGATCTTTAAGTCTTCGGAATTCGAACTGATTGAGTTCTTGATAAAATTTGGCAAATAGTTCGTATCGAGCAGAATCGTAGGGTATTCCGAATGCTCTCGCGGCTGCTATAGGCGATTGTAAAATGTTGGAAGGATGTGTGGTCAACAAGGCACTAATTACCGTGTTGAGTTTATCAAATTCTTTGGGCATATCAAGTTTCTCTGAAATGCTCCTTGCAGTATCCCGAACTTTGTTCAGTTCTTCTTCTCCATTTACACGTATAATTTGCTCCAGTCTTTCTTCTATTTCTGGAAGGGTGAGGGTTTTTGAGTCGGGTCCGGGTTTTCTGGAGGCTTGGAAATTTTCCAAAAGAGCCCTTTCTTTTTGTGAAGCATACAAACCCTTGGCAATTTGGTTATCCCCTTCTATTGGCCCGGGACCTTCTAAAAATCGGATACTTAGTCCGGGAAGCGTAGCCTTTTTTGTGTATTTGTAGGTCAGGAATAGTTGACCTGTTGACGTGGGCTTAAATTCTAAGGCTGACCGATGACTCAATACTGCGCCGGGGTAAAGATGGCCGAGTACTAAAAATAAATTTCGTCCAATTATTTTTTCGGGATCCTCTTCTAGGTTACCCGTATAAACTCGGGGTGCCAGTTTTCTAATTTCCCCTTTTCTTTCAAGCTGAGAAATTCGCTTCGAAATAGTTGAATCAGAAGAGCCAAAAATTATTTCCTGGAGATGTATAGGTACATTTTTTTCCATTACACTGGCCTCTTTTGGCGATTTGGTAAAAAATATTCCACTAATATAGCCTATATGTAAAATATATTCCACTAAGAATGGAAAAAGCCGGTGCTCAGTAAAATAAATTCCAATTACAGGAGGATGGTAGAAAATAATTTCTGCTAAGGAGCGTAGTTCCAACGGTTCCCGTGCTGGCTTGCCGAGACAAACTGAAGTTTACTCAGATTCGTCTGGGTTTTTAATCCTGCCTAAGAACCCAAGCGAGTTTGTCGGGACGAATTGGGCCATCGACTTGTAAATTAAGTGTTTTACTTGAGTTTGGAGGCGGGAGAGAGCCTAGAGCTGGCGCGTTGTTGTGAATAGGTTATGCTTCAAGATGTTTTTTGACATCCATGCGTTGATGTAGAATCCTTACAATTTCTACAATTTGATGTTCATTTCTTCTGTAGAAGATTAGATGGGATTTCACCCTGACAACACGGTAATTTTTCTTTGGGAGTTTTAGGGCTTTCCCAAGCATGAAATTGTTTGAAATGAATTCTATTTCGCCAATGATTAAGGCGTAATAATGATCTGCCTGTTCAAGAGACCATTTTTTCAATGTGTAAAGCCAAATATGTTCTAAATCTGAAATCGCTTCTTGACTTATGCGATAGTTCGATTTGCTCATACATGCTTTTGCTTTAGACTTTTTAGGTGTTCGATTGGGTTGAAATCCTCAACGAAACCACTTTTCTCTCCGAGTTCTAGCGCTTTAATTAATTCTCTTTCCTTTCTTTCTTCACTTTCAAGAAGGCGTAAGGCCGTTCGAATTACCTCGCTTGCGGAGCCATAGCGACCCGATTTTACTTCGTTTTGAATGAATTCATCAAAATAATCGCCAAGCAATATGGATGTATTATTTAGCCATAATCGAAGCACAAATCTTCAATTTAGTTCAAAAGTTCAATTGAAAAACTGCGGTTGATTCTAGCACTGCACCCGCCATTTTGCCAAACTGCTGTGTGTGCGTTCGGTGTTTTGTTTGTCATTAAATGTTGTCTCAACTCCTCTTCATTTACGTTCATTGTTTTGATATATTCTTTAAAGTTTTCTGTCGTCCGTGGAATTGCAAGTCCAATTTTCTTTAGTGTTCCTTCTGACTCTTTTATGCGGTATGTTTCAAAAAAGCTTGTGTCTTGTCTTGGGAAGATTAAAAAGCCATTTTTTGAACTAAACCTGTACATATAAGCAATTGTCTTGTAGTAAATACTTGTTGCTTTTTCGGAATTTTCGGAATACGATTGTTGTCTGTCAAGTGGAATATACTTTGCATCCCCAACCGATTTTGGTTCTACTTTGCTTATAAAATCAGGAAATATTGATTGTATATTGTTTTCAAATAGATAATGTCGATGTTTACCTGTTTTGTTTTCTGGATGTATGAAGTTTTCTTTCAGAATGGTATTAAGATACTCTTCCCAAAGCCAAGCACCATCAAACAACAAACCGTAAACTTTATCTTTTTCTTTTCCAAAAGTAATTTTCTCGTGTCGAAGAATTTTTAAACAAATTTTTTGCAATGCAGAATACTCAGTAAAATAAGGATGAGTAACTGGTTTTAAGTTGGCTGTAATAATCTTTTGTCTCGAATTACCATTATAAGTCTTGTTAGTTACAAAAATGAACTTACTTACAATGTCTCTTAGTTCACTGTCACTCGTCAGTAATCCACTACCATAAGGGTGGGTTCTGATAAACTCAATTGTATGCCTAATTAGTTGAGTTAGATTATTATTATAGCTGTGTTCTCTTGTAGTGTAAGCTATTTTTCCTGTAAACGGAATATTTCTAAGTATGTGGCGTTTAACATCAATACTTCCCTTAACGTTTGTGTCGTTGTATTCTTCCTTTTTATATGCTTTGTAGATTCCTTGGGAATATGCTTTTTTGAGATAATATGGAAAAAGGTAAAGAAGAAAATCCCAAATGTTCTCCTTATTGGGTGTTTGGTCAAATTTTAAAAGGTTAATCGAAAAGACTTTTTGCAGCATATAATGCAAAAAATAGTCGTTGTTTTCATCTTTTGCAAAACGAGATGATATTGTAAGTTGTGTTGAATTTCGTCCAATAAAACCCATTAAATTATATGTTGTTAGGTTTTCATTGTCTAGTGAGAAAATATGTGGTTTTTCAACATCGTCTTTATATTGAC
Source organism: bacterium (assembly GCA_006226965.1). Lineage (GTDB taxonomy): Bacteria > Bacteroidota > Rhodothermia > Balneolales > M1805 > M1805. The sequence goes on from SBGQ01000014.1 coordinate 3,769, forward strand.
CAAATGAATGAGGAAAAACAAGCAAATCAGGATTTTCCATTTGTAAATCCAAAAGGTTTCTATTTGCTATTGCAGATAAATTCGCAATGTTTGAATTGTCGAATTTATCAATACTTTTTCCGCCATTATTGTCTGTTGTTCTCATTAGGATGTAAAGGCGTTTTTCATCAGTTCAATTTTATCAATGCTATCAGGCACCCCTCTCAAATATTCTTTCAGAAGTGGCTCGATTCGTAAATTCCAAATGTTGTCTATATCTCGTCTTGCATTACCGTTTGAGTCAAGAAAATAGGCCGCACCAATGTGGTAAGAAGGATTAAGTCCATCTGTTTCAGAAATTTGCTTGTTTAAGTTCAACATTTTCTCTTTAATTTCTTGTGGCAAATTCATATTATCTGCACTTTGTTCTGCCGTTATTTCAATCCAAGTAAAACGTCTTCTCATTGCAAAATCAAAGCTTTCAACACTTCGGTCAATGTCGTTCATTGAGCCGATTATGTAGACGTTTTCAGGCACATAAAAAACCTCTTTTTCATCGTTGTGCAAGTTTGAATATTGCGTCTTTACTGAACCTTTTTTGCCTCTATAACTTGGGTCAATGGAAAAGAAGAGTTCCCCAAATATTTTTGAAATTTCACCCCTGTTAATTTCGTCAATGACAAAAACATAATTTTTGATGCCATTATTTGAACTTTCTTCTTTGTTTACAAATTCTACTAATCCAAAATTGTCTTTTAAATATTGCACAACATCCTCCATATCTTTTTGGAATGCACCTGAAGGTCTTGCTTGCTTTCCTTGGTAGGCATCGTATACATTCTTTTTGGTGATAGTAAAATTGTATTGAGAAGGTGTATTTACAGAGGAATATTTCAATGAGTCTTTTGAAGATAAACCGTAATCCCAAGAACCAATAGTTGTTAATACCCCTTGAGCAATATTATTTCTAACTGCCGTCAATAAACTTTCCCAAGCCACATCAAAATTGTCAACTATTTCGGAAAACTTTGCTTCTGATGCTTTTTGGCAAAACGATTTGAAAATACCGTCTTTAATTTCAAAGCCTATTATTCCGTTTTCATCTGGTGGAGTTGGTCTCAGTCCTTCAACAAAGTCTGTATAGTCATAAGAAGGGTGGAATTGCACAAAATCAAATTGTCCGCTTTCTTCTAATTCTTTATCAGTTTTTACACCAATCAGTTGTTTTGCAATTTGTTTCGCTAAAAATGTTTTACCTGTTCCAGGGGCACCTGTGAGGATAATATTTTTGTTTGTTTTTAGTAAGTCTACAAACTTCTGTATGTCTTGTTCTTTTTTTGCCATTTCTAGTTCTTTTTCTATGATTTCTACCAGTCTTTTGTCATTCTCATTTCTGTGAGGGTGTAATTGATAAAGTGCAGGTATTTGTTTATTGTCACCATAGTAAGCAGTTCCATTGAAATCTAGATTAAGTTTTGAAACTCTTTCTTTTGTCAAATATGGATTTAGTTGTCTGCAATATGCACCACTTGGAGTATTTTCAATTTCTTGCCATTCGCATTTGTCATTTGAAACTATACCAATTCCATAAACGTGGGGTTTCCAATTTTTTCTTTGAGCATTAATTATTACATCACCCTTTTTAATTGTATTTATAAAAGTGTTTCCAAACTGATTGTCTTCGTCCCAACCAATAAAAGAATATGGATTGCTTGAAAGAAATTCTTTCCACTTATTTTCTTCGTCATTATTTTTTACGTTTGGGGATACTACCCAATAATTTCTGTTTTTCATTCTTGTCTCTTTCTATGTCGTTGTCTTTTTACACTGACGCACAACGTTTCCAGGCTTAGCGCTGTGCGAAAAGAGCAGAGCGGCTGGGAGCCTGATTTACAAAATAAAAGTAAGCAAAAGTAATTGAAGAGCAAGCAGGAATTGAGCATAGCGCTAAGGCTGTGTTAGAGGCGGGGCCTGAACTTGATTGATTCGTAAATCTTGTGAGAGGCCAAAGCACAGGGAAGAATCCACAGCACAACTATCCCTGCTTGGCCAACTCAAACACCACGAATCTTCAGTAACCAAACACCGGATAGGAATAAACCGAAATTATCGGCCAAGCGCGGATCAAAATGCGGAAAACGTTATTTAACGAAATGAGGTGCGGACCCGGAACTGATACAAAAATATTTCTGCTTCTAACGTTCTCCGCGCAGGCCCAGTGCGACAAACACACTGCGAGCACCGACATGGAAACGGAATGTCAAGATAGGTAATCTCTTCTAGTTTAAAAA
>SBGQ01000176.1 GCA_006226965.1 bacterium
TTTATACACGTGTTTTACTATTTAGTGATTAGTCAGTTAAAATTACGATTATGTTTAATAGTTTGCTTAACTACCGGATAAAAAAAAGGCTGCCTAAAAAAGCAGCCTTTAAAATAATTAATTAAGCACCAATCTGAACGCGTTTAAACGTCTTAACTGTTGATGCACCGGCATTTTTCAAATACGCATCAATAGTTAACGATTGGTCTTTTACGAATTTTTGTTCTAAAAGAACTCGCTCTTCATAGAAACGACGCAATTTACCTTGAGCTGCTTTTTCAGCTACTTCAACTGGTTTACCTTCGTTGATGAGTTGCTCTTTAGCAATTTCCAATTCTTTTTCTAATGTTTCGGCAGGAACATCAGCGCGAGTTACGCCGATTGGATTCATAGCTGCAATTTGCATAGCTACATCTTTTCCTACTTCGGCTGAAGCTTCACCTTCGAATTGAAGTAAAACACCTAATAAATTACCTGGGTGATTGTATTGTACAATTGTACCTGCATTAACCAAGTAAGCAACTTGTGCGATTTCAATTTTTTCACCGATTTTACCGACTAAATCTTCTAAATGCTTAGAAATTGGTAATCCTTTGTAATCTAAAGTATTGATAGTCTCAATAGAATCAGTTTTAGCAGCGAAAGCAGCTTTTGCAAAACCATTTGCGAAATCAATAAATTCTTCATTTCTGGCAACGAAGTCAGTTTCGCAATTTAGTGAAAGAATCAAACCTGATTTCTGATCGTCAGAAACAACAGTTACAACGATACCTTGATTTGCTTCACGGTCAGCACGTTTCTCTGATACTTTTTGTCCTTTTTTGCGAAGGATTTCTACGGCGGCTTCCATGTCACCGTTTGATTCGGTTAATGCTGCTCTACAGTCCATCATACCAGCACCGGTACGGTCGCGGAGAGCTTTAATATCTGCAGCTGAGATACTCATTGTAGTATTCCGTTTAGAATATGTGTTTTTGTTTGTATAGTGTTCAAAAAAGAAGCTGAGTGTTTGGCTCAGCTTCTATCGAAATGTTATTCTTCGTCTTCTGCTGATGCATCATCATCAACGTCTGCATCGTCTTCGTCTTCATCAGAAGCATCGACTTCGGTTTCTTCAACCTCTTCTACTTCCTCTTTACGATTACGACGTGCACGGCGGCGGCGAGATTCTTTAACTTCTACATCTGAATCTGAATCGCCTTCAGCTGCTAACTCTTCTTCAACTTGAGCGTCACGAGCTGAAGCGCCTTCAATTACTGCATCTGCAATGTTAGATGCAATTAATTGAATAGTACGAGCTGAGTCATCGTTACTTGGGATGATGTAATCAGGAATATCTGGATCACAGTTAGTATCGACCATAGCAATAATTGGAATATTCAATTTAATTGCTTCTTGCATAGCGATAGATTCTTTAACTGTATCAACTACGAAAATTGCACCTGGTAAACGACCCATGTTTGCAATACCCGCAAGAACTTTCATGAGTTTCTCTTTTTCACGAGAAATCATTAAACGTTCTTTTTTAGTGATATTCTCAAAAGTACCGTCTTTCTGCATGGTATCGATTTCTTCTAATCGAGAAATGCTTTTGCGAACGGTAGAGAAGTTAGTAAGCATACCACCCAACCAACGGTGAGTTACATATGGCATACCGCAACGGCTTGCCTCTTGCTTAATAATTTCTTGAGCTTGTTTTTTTGTACCTACAAACAAAATTTTCTTGCCAGATTTAGCGAAACGCTCTGCTGCATCAACAGCTTCCTGGAGGTATTTTTCTGTTTTTTTGAGGTCAAGAATGTGAATGCCGTTGCGTTGCATAAAGATGAATTCTTTCATCTTTGGATTCCAACGACGAGTGAGGTGGCCGAAATGCGCACCTGATTTTAAAAGTTGTTCTACTGAAGCTGATTTTGCCATAGTTTAAATAAATTGTTGAGTTTTTATCCGCTATTCGGGTCATTCCCGGCATCCATCCCGATCAAGTCAAGGACACTCCGATACCGGGTCACCGAATATGAGTGATGTAAGAACTAAACGATAAAGTATTAACGTTTTGAGAATTGGAATCTCTTACGTGCTTTCGGACGTCCGTATTTCTTACGTTCAACCATGCGATCATCGCGAGTGAACAAGGACTGTGCCTTAAGCGCGGAATGTGCGTCATCTAGAATTTCATCTAATGCGCGAGCAATGCCCAATTGAATTGCACCAGCCTGACCATTGTATCCACCACCACGCACTGTGATTTTTGCATCGTATTTACCTTCCGTCTCGGTAATAACGAAAGGAAGATTGACCATGTTTTGTTGCACAGCCAATGGGAAGTATTCTTCCAAAGTGCGATTATTGATAGTGACAGAACCGGATCCGGGTTTTAGGTACACACGGGCAGTTGAAGTTTTTCTTCTACCGATTTTGTTAATTTGTGATGCCATGTGATCGTGTAAAATTATGCGTTATCTGGTTTTTGAGCTGCATGTGGGTGAACAGGACCGGCATAAACACGAAGGTTTGTAAGCAGCTTGCGGCCAAGTTTGTTTTTAGGAAGCATGCCTTTAACAGCATTCATCACTAAGAATGTAGGATCTTTCTCTAGAGCCTCTTCTACAGTTTTGAATCTTTCACCACCTGGGAATCCAGTGTAGCGGAAGTATTCTTTCTGAGAAGTTTTATTGCCTGTTAATACTACTTTCTCTGCGTTAATAACAATTACATTATTACCGGTATCCATATGAGGAGTAAACTCCGGCTTGTCTTTGCCACGCAAAATAGCAGCAATTGTACTGGCAACACGACCCAATACTTGACCCTCAGCATCTACAACTACCCATTTCTTCTCGATGTCGGAAGGAGTAGCGCTAAAAGTTTTAAAACTTAAAGTATTCACTTTGTATTTGGTTTAGTTTGCAGAAAATTGACAAGTCTATAAATATAGAGGAATAATTCTACATTTTCAACACATTATCCCCATCTAAAAAGCATTCTCTTTCTATCTGCTTCTTTATCGAAATTTTGAAACCATTCATCGAATATGAATGAACCGAAGTCACAAATAAAATACCTTTTTGTCAGAACTTTAATTTGTGCGGGAATTTGATATCGATATGCAAGATCAAGCAAAATCGAAAGTATTAGTAGTTGACGATGACGAACTATCATTTTTTAGTATAGAGCTTGCCGTTCGTTCAAAGGAATTCGAAGTATTGCCACAAGCATTTGGTGTGGCAGATGCCATAGATTCAATTGTAAGAAACAAGCCGAGTATCATCATAATGGACATCAGACTTGGCACAGATCCTGTCAACTACAATGGTTATGATATACACGACGGTATTGAATTAGCAAAATTCATTAATTCAAAATTTGAAATTCCAATTGTTTTTGCAACGGCTTACAGCGATACAGAAACTATTGCCCGTTCCATTGACACCAATTTCTATGGTATTTTAACAAAACCGATAGAAAAAACTTCGATACAAACCGCTCTTCTATCTGCGCTACTGAGATTTCAGGAAACGCGCGAATCTAAACGACAAGAAAACCTGCTCAATTTATTCTTCGAACACTCCGGGCTGGGGTATTTCATGGCCGCTTTAGCAGACTTCAATCCCAAAAAAGTTAAAAATCGCTCCTATTTTCTTGAAGAAACTAAGGTTATTAAAATAAACCAGACATTAACAAACATCCTTAGAATACCATCTGGAAAGTTGATTGGGAAACCGGCGTCTGTCTTATTGAATTCTCAGGAATACGACCACTCTGCATTGATAGACGGCTTAATCAGCAACGGGTATTACGAAGGGCAAATTGAATTACAATCTGATTCCGACTCAAAAGTGTATTGCGAGATTTATTGCAAACATATTCCAAGTAATTCAAATGATTTCACCTTTATCGGCACATTACGAGATATTACACATCACGTGGAATCACAATTTCAGTTACAAATGTTAGCTAAAGCAATTACTGAAATTAATGAAGCTGTTATTGTTACAACCGGTGAACTCGAAGCACCCAATCCTCTTATTGTTTATGTAAATGAAGCCGCGTGTAAAATGACCGGCTACGATAAGCAGGAATTGCTCGGGAAAACCCCGCGAATTTTGCAGGGAGAAAAAACGGACCGAGTGTTATTGGAACAGCTAAAAAATGAACTAAGTTCGAATAAAGCGTTTAGCGGCAGAACTATCAATTACAAAAAAGACGGAACCCCTTACTATGTAGAATGGAATATTGAATCCATTTTTGTAGAAGAGCAAAACAAGAGTTATTACGTTTCTATCCAAAGAGACATTACTAAAGAGATGAAATTACTTGAAGAGCTTCGAAAAAATCAGGAACTGCTGATGGCTTCGTTGAATAACTCTAAAGTTGCAAAAATAATTCTCGACAGCAGAAGCAATGTACTCTTGATTAACGATTATGCTTCACAGTTGGTAAAGGATTATTTCGGTGAATCAAATCTACAACATAAAAACCTGTTTGAATTTTTGCCGAAAGCACAAAGCAAGTCTCTTACAAAAATGCTGAAAAGATGTGACACTGAAGAGTTTATTACTGATGAAGTTGAGTTCAAAAACCATAATAATCGCATTTTCTTCGAATACACCATTCGTAAAATCGGTCATAAGCTCAAACTAAATGAGGGGCAATATCTAATAACCGGCATTGATATCACTCAAGTAAAACAAGCGGCAAACCAAATGCTCGAAGTGAATAAAAATCTTGAGCGAATGGTTGAAGAACGTACCCACGAATATCGAATTGCTAAAGATGAAGCACTTGAATCAGCAAAAGTTAAAGAACGCTTTTTAGCCAATATGAGTCACGAAATACGTACTCCAATTAACGGTATTCGCGGTATGATTCACTTGTTACAAGACACAATGCTCAATCAAACACAAAAAGATTATTTAGAAACCATAAAAGTGTCATCAGATAATTTGCTTGTCATTATTAACGACATCTTAGACATTGAAAAAATTGAATCAGGTAAGATTGAATTAGAGCATTCGCCATTTTCTATTTCTGAAGTAATGAAAAATATTACTCGCGTTTTACACCACAAAATTGAACAAAAGAACATAGAACTAAACTGCCATCTAAGCGGACTCTTAAACGATTATTTTGTGGGTGATACTGCCAGAATACAACAAATACTCCTAAATCTGGTGGATAATGCGGTTAAGTTTACCCCGAAAGGAAAGGTTGAAATTATTCTGGAATCCAAACCTGCATCAAGACCTGATAATCAAATCATTTCAATTGATGTAACAGACTCGGGAATCGGTATGAGTGAGCTACAACTTGGTAAAATATTTAACCCATTTGAACAAGCTGATGCTTCAATCAATCGACGTTTTGGCGGAACCGGATTGGGGCTAAGTATCACCAAACGATTAATAGAGTTAATGAATGGAACTATTGAAGTTTCTTCTTTCGTGAACAAAGGAACTGTTTTCCATATTGAAATTGAATTACCTGTTTGGAATAACACTCTTTCACCCAAAACAGATCAAAAGAAAAAATTATTCCAATCCGATTTTAGTGATGTTCACATTTTAATAGTTGATGACAACAAAGTAAATCTTCTGTTTTTGCAACGTCTGCTCGAAAAGTGGCATTGCATAGTCGATTCTGCCGACAATGGTTTAACAGCAATAGATTTGGTTAGAAATAAAAAATACGACCTCATCTTCATGGATATACAAATGCCTGAAATGGATGGTTACGAAGTAAGCCGATTTATTCGAGATGAGTTACATCAACAAGTTGACGAATTGCCGATTTACGCCATAACTGCCGATGTTTTAACTGATGCGTCTGATAAAATGAGACAAAGTGGAATTATTGGCATGGTTACAAAACCGTTTGAACCCGAAGAAATAGAGTCCGTTTTGGAAACAATTCAAAAACAAAAACTATCAAAAAATGCTATCGCCGAGATAGAAAACCCTACTGAACTTTCCTTTAACTACTTGGATATTTCCAGTTTAAATCAAATGGCAGGTTCTGATTCTGATTTCAGGAATCAAGTTTTAACGCAGTTTCAATCTGTTGTGGAAGACACGATTCAGCAATTCATGAAAACTGAAACACGCCACAATCCGAATTTAGTAAGACAGCTTGCACACAGACTAAAACCCAATGCCGTTTACTTCCAACGAAACGATATTGTTGAGTTATGTGTCGCCATTTTGCATGATGTAAAAGAGCAGAATAAAGTTACACTACATACATGGGAACAGGTATTGAACTTGATTCAACTTCTAAAGCCTATTTTTGATGAATTACAATCGTTTGCTGTAAACAGCGCGGAGGCATAACATGATTGCTTTAAAAGTTGGTCTTTATCTGAAGTACAATGAAGCTTTAAACAATTTGTTTTCCGGCTTTAAATCTGACTTCATTTACTTTGATTCGCCCGAATCAGTTATGAATGTACTTATTGAAGACAGTTTCGATTTAATTGTGCTTGACGGGAAACTGTTTGACGAAAACACGCTAAACACAATCCGAACGCTTATTGAATCCTCTTCAGCCAACATGGTGTTGATTGACAATCCGTACAATTTTGGTACAGATGAAACCATTCATTCCATTAAATCGGTTCATTTTTCTAAGGAAAGCGACCTCATTCGTGAACTGCAAAAATACTATCTAAAAGTAGCCGGCGAAAAAGTAAAAACTAAAATCATCCGATTAGGCGATCCGATTTTTGCAGAACTATCTCAATGCTTACTTCAAATTAATGCTGAGAATCAGAGCAGATCGTTAGATAGATATTTAAAAGAATTAGACCATTTATATCTGAAAATAAAGCCCATTTTTGAGGGATTCCATGTAATGGAACTCATTGAAGATTCCGATTACAACCATCCATTCCCTTTGCTTGATAAAATCCGATTCTTTATTTCCAGATATCAACAAATGGGAAACAACAAGGTTCTGTTTAAACTGCATTCCGACTTGTCTTACACAAGCCTTGTAATAGGAAACTATTTCGCGCTTTCTTCCCTGATTGAACTTGGATTCAGTTACTGTTTATGGCATACGGAGTATGGTTTAATCGACATCAATATTGATGTGTATTCCGATAACATGCTTAAAATCTCGTTTTCTGATACCGGAAGTTTCAGCGTTGCATTAGATAACTATCAGGATAATCTGGCCACCAGCTTTGAACTTCTTTTATGGATTATCACATTAAAATTAGGCGGTGAAATTTTCTTTGAAAAAGACGAAGACACGGGCTTTGAAGTCCAGCTTATTATTCCCGCTTTATTATTTGATAAAAAGACCAAAAACGCCACTAACATAATCACCGAAACCGATAACAAATTGTTCAAATCTGTCGATTTTGAACAAGAACTCATAAACGAGTTCATCAACTTAAAAACCGAACTTCGACTAGAACTTCAAAAAGAATACACCAATGAGCTAACGATGGAATGGAGAAAAGCCATCCACAAAATTTGGCCGAGTGTGAAACAGATGGGGGATGCAACACTTGCATCAAAACTAGAGTTGCTACAACAACTGCTAAAGAATTCTGCTGACTTGGAATCTATCAAAGAAGCAAAAAACAACATCCTTAAAGAACTTAAACCAACAAAAACTTTGTACTGAGGTAACATACTATGTCTTTTGGAATGAATAACAAACCAAACATTCTCTTAGTTGACGACTTCCAAAGCCAGCGAAATATTACTAAGCTAACTTTACAATCACTTAATTTAAATGTGAATTATTTAGAAGCAGGTAATGGGCAAGAAGCGTTAGAAATAATGAAAACAGAGCTTATAGCCGGTGTTATTACCGATTATGAGATGCCTGTAATGAACGGCATGGAAATGATTAAAGAAATGCGCAAATCTACACGCCTTTTAAATGTTCCTGTAATCATGATTACATCTATAAAAGGCTCAGAACCTGAAGCATACGCAAATGGAATTACCTATTGGTTGTTAAAACCGTACGTTCAAAACGATTTAAGAAACGCGATTCAAACTCACTTTCCAAAAGAAATTCAAGGCAAAACATTTAAAATTTTACTTGTTGATGATGTTGAAATGCAAACTTCCATTTGGGAAAAGTTGTTATCCATGCCACATTTTGAATTCACCAAAGCTAACAGTGCCCGTGAAGCATGGAACTATCTCAAAAACGGCGGGTTCGACGCATTAATTACCGATTATTTAATGCCTGATGTGGACGGAATGCGACTTATCAAAAAAGTTAAAAGCACGATGGAATACCGCAACTTACCCATCTTTGTTATCAGCCAAGATGAGTCGGCGGCAGAACTAGCCAGTGAGTTTGGCGTTGAAGGAGTTTTCAGCAAACCGTTTAATCCGGCTATTGTAAAAAACACCTTGCGCGAAAGCTTAATGAAATAATTAATCAGCAATTTGATTGCAATTATGAGATGAAGCCCCGAAAAACGGGGCTTTTTTTATATCCCCATTTCAATCTGAAAACGATATAACCAATAATCTGTTGTAGTAACAACATTTGAATGCGCATTTCTATAGGTGATATCAGCCTGAACTTTTACTCTGTGAAAGCGAACATATTTGGTGTAAGCCAAGGTAACATCATTTAATTTCGCCTGATAGACCTCAATATCTTTATTCGGGGTGAATCTCGCCCATCTTAATGCCACTTCGTGGTGTTTTTTTGATTGATAACTCAATTGAATGTTATTGGCATTTCCCGTGTACACAAACCTTGGTGTAGGATTAACACCATCAAAGGTAACCGGATTACTTGCATCTCTTAATGCAAATTCCCCCATAAAAGCCCATCCTCGATATTTAAAAAGAACATCTGCAAACAAGGTGTTGATATCAGATTCACCATACAAAGCTTTCCCGATTTGCCCGCCTGTTCGAACGGCGTCTTTGTTCAGTGAATAGGCTACAGCTAACGAGAGTTTCGGTTTTTCTTCATGCACAAAATCCCCGTCAAAATAGTCGCCCTTGTATTTAAACTCCCCCAAAGGCAGCAGCTCCAACTTTCCGGTTGCAGCAAAACCGGCAGTCTTTTCATCGTAGTTTCGTCCTGTTCCGTTCGATAAAGCCAATTGAAGCCTAAACGGGATTTTTACCTTTTCTTCTTTATATCTGAAGAATATTCCGTGGTCTCGATCCACATTTAACATCGAATTCAAAATGGAACGATCAACAAATTGCTGCTCACCGCTAGAAATTACACGCTGTCTGTTTCCGGGTAATTTTGTGAGTCCAAAACCGATTTCAAATTTGTTATTTGGCTTGTAAAACACCATTGCATCGCGAACAATGTTTGGGAGTCCGGTAGTTGCGAAATCCTGATCTCCTTGGGTAAAACTTAATTGGAATGCATAACGAAACGTTTTATCAACTACATATCCATCTGAACGCAAGCGAAATCTGCGCGTTAAAAAAACATGACGATCCCATTTATATGGCTGGTCAACATCATCAGCTTCTGCTTCAAAGCGGTTTTGAAGCCTGAATCGCATATTTATACTGTATGAGCTGTCTTTACTAAGAACTTTAATACCAGAAACCGGATCAATTTGAGTTTGATAAATATCGATTTCCTCGAATTGGGCAGATGCAGTAATTCCCCAGAAACTAAACATTCCGACTGCAAGAAGAGCCTTTAACTTCATATTCAATAATTTTGTAAGATGCGCTGTCGGGCTCAAAAATACAGCTTTTTGTTCAATTACGAGGATGCTTAATCCCTGTTTTTTTATCTGCGAATGGTTGTTTATTACTGCCGTTCAACACCAATTTTAGCCTAAACCGATGATTCTTAACTGTGTACCGAATCAAAAAACCCTTTATATTCCATTGCTAAATTAAAATGAACAAACAGAAGACACTATGGTAGCTCCTGAACTATCAGATTATTACGAAACGGCTAAACTCGAAATGGAAGAAGCCATCGAGTTTTTAAAACGAGAATTTTCGCACGTAAGAGCGGGTAAAGCAAGTCCTGAATTATTAGCAGGCGTTAGAATTGATTATTACGGTTCTTTATCACCCATTAATCAGGTAGCGAACGTTACAGCTCCTGAACCAAGAATGATTGTGGTTCAACCTTGGGATAAATCTATGATTGGACCGATTGAACGCGCTATCCAATCTGCCGGCTTGGGCTTAAACCCCAGCAATGACGGTACATTAATTCGTGTTCCTCTGCCTCTTTTAACAGAAGACCGACGCAAAGAATTAGTGAAAGTAACCAAAGATATTGCTGAACATGCTCGTGTTAGTATCAGAAATGCACGCCGTGAAGCAAACGACCATATCAAAAAAGCAGTTAAAAACGACGGTGTTTCAGAAGATTTAGGTTATGATGCTGAACAAGAAGTTCAAAAATTAACCGACAACTTTATTAAAGAAGTTGAAACCTTGTTCGAGAAAAAAGAAAAAGACATTTTAACTGTTTAACAGACCATTTAATGCTATAAAAAGGCTGCTCATGCAGCCTTTTTTGGCTCTATGAACCATGTATTTAGCAGAACTAGAACTACAGGGATTTAAAAGCTTTGCCAACAAAACCAGAGTACAATTCGACTCCGGTATTACGGCTATTGTTGGCCCCAACGGTTGCGGGAAATCCAATATCGTAGATTCTCTGAGATGGGTTTTAGGTGAGCAAAAACCTTCTGCCCTTCGTTCTGCATCCATGTCGAACGTTATTTTTAACGGAACGGCAAATAAAAAAGCACTCGGTTTTGCCGAAGTCTCCGTCACGATTCACAACAATAAAGGTATTCTTCCCTTAGAGTACAACGATATTACACTTACCCGACGTTTATTCCGCAGCGGTGAAAGTGAATATCAGATTAACGGAACGCCTTGCCGTTTAAAAGATATAGTTGATTTATTTATGGATACCGGTATGGGAACCGGCGCCTACTCGGTTATCGAGTTAAAGATGGTGGAAGAAATCCTGAATGATAAAACCAACAACCGCCGACACCTTTTCGAAGAAGCTGCCGGAGTAATGAAATACAAAGAACGCCGTAAACAAACGTTTAAAAAACTGGAAGAAACTCGTACTGATTTACAGCGATTGGATGATGTTCTTGTAGTGATTCGTAAAAATGTTCGTTCGCTTCAATTACAAGCTCAGCGTGCTTTAAAAGCCAAAGAATTCACTGAAGAACTGCGCCATTTAGAATTGGGTCTGGCTAAGTTTGAAATCGAACGTATCGATTCGGAGTTGATTCCGCTTAAAGAGCGAATGGTTCAAACTGAGCTGGAAAAAGATGATTTAAACAGACAGGTTACTCAAACTGAAACCGCACTTCAATTAGCAAAAGAGCTTTTAGCACAAAAAGAACTCAAGTTGAGAACCATTCAAGAGGTGTATAATGAAACGATGCAACAACTTCGGGATGCTGAAACAACTCTTCGAATCACCAAAGAGAAAATCGTAAACGAAGAACAAACGATTCAACAATACGAACAAGATATTTTCCAGGCTGAAAAAGAAATTGCTGAGCTGAAACAAAACATCATTGTAAATAAAAAAGAGCTCGAATTTTTAGAGAAAGAAGTTTCTGAAATTGCCGTTTCTTTGAATGATGCGCAGGAAGCTTTTGAACTATTTCAGAAAGCGACAACGGATAAGCAGACACAGTTGAAAGATGTTACTTCGAAACATCAGCATACCAACCAGTTGTTATCGCTTAAAGAAACACATAAAATTAAACTCGAATCACGATTAGAAAATTTAGATGAAGATTTTGAGCGTGTTGAACGTCAGATAAAAAGCCTTGCGGAAGAATTAAACGGACTGAAATCAAACGAGCAACATTCCGGATTTTCTATTGAAGAAGCTCATGCTCAACTAGAAAAATCGGAACACGAATTAGATAAAGCTCGTCACGATAGAGAACGCTTACAGATTGAAATCAACCAAAAAAAGGACGAAATCCGAAAAGACGACAGTACGCTTGATGGCATTGAGTCTGAGATTCAATTATTACAAGGAATAGCGAAATCGCATGAGGCATTTCCCTCATCGGTTCAGTATTTACTGGAAAAGGATGCATCCACCTTTAAAGTGGTTTCAGAAGTTCTCTCAACAGATGAAACACATTCAGTAGCGTTGGAATCAGTACTTGGTGAAGCCGTAAATTTTATTGTTGTTGATACCAAATCGGACGCACACCGAGGCATACAATTGTTAAAAGAAAACGGGAAAGGCCGTGCCGCATTTATTCCGCTCGATGCTCTGAAAACCGTTCATCATATTCAAGATAAATCACTCGCATATAAAGTAAGTTGCGATAAAAAATATCTGGGTGTTCGCGATTTATTCTTAAGTAATGTTCTCGTAATTGCTGATGTTGAGCACATTCCGTCTGAGATTACTACACATCAAGCAACCGGTGTTACTCTCGAAGGCGATATCATTACCCACGACTCTATTATTAAGGCCGGTTCAAAACAGAAAAATATTGGTATTCGCACCGGTTTAAAAGACAAAATTGAAAAATTGGAGCGCAGAGCCTTAAGCATTGAAGATGACGTTGAGAAGAAAAAACGCCACTTGCTTGCTCTCGATATGCAGTTTCAGTCTATTGTGATGCAGGTTTTTCAAGAGCGAGTGCGCGAAAATCAACAATTGGTGCGCAAACTCGAATCGGAATTGAGTTCCTTTTTAGCACAAAAAGCCGTTCTTGAAAAAAACCTGAATGCCTTAGAAATCCGCAAAAACTCTATTCTTGAACAACAAGCCGCATCACAAAAAGAATTGGATGAATTGCTTCCTAGTTTTTCTGTTTTAAAAGAAGAGCTGGAGTTATTTACAGCACAAGAAATTGAACTCCGTTCGGAGTTAGAGAAAATCACCGAAAACAGGAATCGGGCACAAACCCGCTTCAATGAAATCAATCTGAGTTTTCAGGATAAAAAGAATAAGCGCGATAATTTTGCGCGAGAGATTGAACGTGATGAAAAACAAATTCAATCCATAAAAGAGCGCCTTACCCAACGTGCTGAACACGCACGAATGAGTAAAGACCGAATTATCGGTTATCGACAATTTATTGAAGATGAAACGGAGCGTTTAGAAGAACAACGCGAGAAGGTTTTCGAGATTAAAACGGCTTTGGACGAAGCTGATTTGGATTGCGCAAAAGAGCGCGGGAAAATCAATCAATTGGATGATGCAAGCCGCCAAATTCAGAGAAAACGCGAAGTAAACATGGAAATTTCGCATCAGCTTAGTTTAACCAAATCTCAATATGATATGCTTGGCAAACAAATTAGCGATCATATTTGGGAATCGTACTCTTTGATGATTGAGGATATTAAACACAGCATTCCGGATGACACGGATGTGGATGTTGTTCGCCAAACCGTGCAAGGTTTAAAACAAAAGTTGAAAAATATCGGTGAAGTAAACCCGCTTGCTATTGAGGAATACGAAGAAGAACAAAAGAAACTCACCTTTTATGAAGAGCAAATTGCTGATTTACTCGGCGCAGAAGCCAAGCTTAAAGAAACCATCGACGAAATAAACCAAACGGCACAAGAGCGTTTCCTAACGACGTTTAATCAGATTCGAACCAATTTTATTGATGTATTTAAAACGCTTTTTGAGGAAACAGATAATTGCGATTTAATTATTGAAGAGAATCAGGAAGACCCTCTCGAATCTAAAATTGAAATCTTTGCTCAGCCTAAAGGAAAACGCCCGAGCCATATTAATCAGTTAAGCGGAGGTGAAAAAACTTTAACGGCTATCGCTTTATTATTTGCAATTTATCTGGTTAAACCATCTCCGTTTTGTATTCTGGACGAGGTGGATGCTCCGCTTGATGATGCTAACATTGAACGTTATGCAAAAATTATTCGCCGCTTTAGTAAAGACACCCAATTTATCATCATTACTCATAACAAAAAAACGATGGAAAAAGCAGAACGAATGTACGGTGTTACTATGCAGGAAACAGGTGTAAGTTCTCTTGTTGGTGTACAAATGGGTGAGATGATTTAAAAGTGAATGTAAAATTTCTCGAATAGTCATTCTTATACTTATATTCACACGCCTTATCTACTTATGGGCTAGGGTACTAAATATTAAATAAAACTATAAATCATTCTTATATGAAAAAACAACTCTTATTTGTTGTCTTGGGGATTATTGCTGCTGCTTGCGCAACCATTACAACCGGAACAAAACAATTAGTAACTATTAACAGTAATGTTGATGGCGCCGAAATTTATTTTGACGGCATTCTTGTAGGTACAACTCCATTTACAGGTGAAGTTCCAAAAAGCAAAAAAACTATGGTACTAAAAAAAGCAGGATATAACGCTTATACAGCTGCATTAAGCACTTCATTAGAACCAATGTTTTGGGGAAATATTATAACAGGTGGTACTTTAGGAAGCTTGACAGACTTTGCATCCGGTGCTGCATATTCTTATGCACCAGCAAGTTATCAAGTTGAACTTTATCCTAATTCAGCATCTTTACTTGATTTTTCTAAAGAAGTAAATCTTCGCAAATATGCCATGTTGAATATGTCTCAAATTGCTATTGATCTTGCTAACAATTCCGGAACAAGCTTAGAAACTTTAGCTGAATTAGCAAATCTTGAGTTAAATGCAACAACAATTGAAACATTAAAATCTACTTTTAAAGCATCTAACGGAGACCAAGTTGCTTTTGGAAATATGATGGTTCAGTTATTAAACAGCTAAGATGCTATTTTCCCATTTTAGTAGGCTGATATGTTTCGTATCAGCCTTTTTTTTACTATTTAATTTCAATGCAACAGCTCAAACACAACAAGCTTTAGATGGAACTTACACTAAGATCTATTTAGCTTTTGCCGGTCCGTACGCATCCAGCCCTTCTTCTGCATTCGGGCATTTTTTCCTTGTGCTTGAACCGGATTCAAGTATACCTATTCATCTATGGCCTGCTATAAACTTTACAGCTGATACAAAATCGTATTCGTCTCTTGAACAATTTATATATGGAATCGGAGGTGGATTAGACGGTTCGTATTCAGTATTACCGTTTCATGAAAAAATAAGAGAGTATGCAAATATTGAATCTCGATCCATTTGGCTATTACAATTAGAGTTTACACCTAATGAAATTCACACGTTTACAACTATCACTCAAGCATATTTAGATTCTTCAAAAACTTTTGCTTATCGATTTCATGATAAAAACTGTGCTTCTTATTTAACATATCATTTATTCGCTGCTAGTGAAAAACCAATTACACCTTCTTTTACTGCAACCCCAAGAGACCTACTCATTCAAATCATAAAAAAATTTCACGTACATACGATTTATCGAATTGATAGTATCGAATCAACATTTGACAACAATTTTATTCAGACATCAATTAACAAAAACGACAACAACTTAACTCCTAATGACGCCAAATTACTTTTGCCATATTATGAATGGAAGTTAAATCAACAAAAAAATCAACCATCAAAAGAAGAAACAGCGTTTTTAAACAAATTACGTCTCATAACGATTGAAGCGGACTCATCAAAATCGAACGAACTTTTGACTAGAATACCTGCTAAATCGTTTACACTGCATAATGAATCAGCTTTAGATTTTGGAGTAGTCAACAATTCATCCAAGATTCCCCTACTGGATATTCATTATCGATTTGCATTACACGATTTTTTTGACTTTTCCGAGATCTATTCTCCTAATGATTACATTAATTTGGCTAATCTTAATTTCCGTTTCAATCAAGATTCATTTGTAATTCAAGACTTTTGGCTATTTAAACAAATAAGCTTAAGTCCTTCTACACCACTAGTTAAACGGTGGAATTGGAGCTTAGGAATGGGGTTTAACCGATTACCGGTTTTATCAAAAAAATTATCTCCGACTCTTGTCGGCGGAATTGGAAAATCTCTTGGAAATACAGTGTTAACAACCAGTTTTATGGTACAAGGAATCATTCGATATGAATCGGGACTTAAACGATTTTTTACGGCAAAACCTGAACTTATCCAACGAATTTCAATTTCTAATAAAATAAAGCTGCTTCATTCATTTGGTTATTATTTGAATGAAACAGCTTTAAAAAATCCGACTGTCTATTACGAGTACTCATTACAAGCCGCTGTACAATTAGCAGACGAAAGCAATTTAGTACTCAGAAGCTCTTTCTCAAAAACAGACCGACAGCTTGCGTTGGGTTTGAGATTTTATTTTTAATCCCAACCTCTTCCCGGACCTCTGCCGCTACCTTGCATAAACGGTGGTCTTGGCTCATTGTCTTGTTGTTTTTTTCCGGTTACAAATGAGCGCAGATTATACGTGAACGTAACCAACGCATATTGTTGAATAATTTGTGTTTGAACATCTTCAACATAGGTTTCTGTAACATTTCTGTTGATGCTTCTGTTTGCTTTTAAAATATCGAACAGGCTCAATCTTAATTCAGCTTGTTTATTTTTCAGGAATTTATATCCAATTGAAGCATTCCAAAGTGCAAAATTTTGATTATAGCCATCAGTAAGACCATTAAAGTGGCTGTAATTCACATCAGAAGCTAAGACTAATTTATCCCAAAGTAACACTTCAATCTTACCGCTTGCTAAACCATTGTAATAATTTGCATTTACACTTGGCTGAAGTTTGTTTTCTGCAGTTACATAATTACCTGAATATTGCAGTGTAAAATCTACATTTTCACTAATGTTACTTGCTACAGTTAAGCCTGCATTACTATTGTAAGTATGTGTTGTGCTTGTTACATCATTGATAACCGAAGGTGTTCCGGCATAAGTAAATCCCAAGTTAAAATTAAGTGTACTTTTCACCCAGCTTGATGGAATACTATACGTTCCGAATGTTCTGAAATTTCTGTATCCGCTCAAGTTTTCCGGTCTTGAATATTGGGCACCGGGAGTTAATTGAACACCGTTCGCTAACGTAGTATCACTTGATGCAATCACCGTTGAAGTACCTAAATAGGAATTACTTAAACTTCCGTTGGCAAACAAGAAAAAGGATTGTCCGGATTTCGTATTCATCAACTGTATTCGAGTAAACAAACTGTGGTTATACTGTTGATCCAAATTCGGATTTCCACTGCTTAAGAATAATGGATTCGTATTATTGATAACCGTTTGAAACTGCGAAACACTTGGGGTCTGAACAAAGGTTCTATAAAATATACGAACATTAAAGTTTTGCCCTTTTCTGTAGCTCCACATTGCGCCCGGTAAAATCTTAAACCAGTTTTTATTAATATCAAATGCAGTTGGATAGGTTTGTGAACCGTCTAAAACGGTGTGTTGTACATTTAAGCTTGCCATCCAAGAGCCAGGCTCCATAAATCCGCCCGCTCGTAAACTTACTCCACCTTGTTGCGAAAGTGTTTGACTCTCGAATTTGCTTGATAAGGTTGGCTGCGCAACAGTATAAGCTCCCGTTTGTGAATCAATCGCATAGGTCATTTGGTCTGAATTGCTTACTGTAAATTCAGGGTTATACCGAATCATTAACTGACTTTTCGCAAAAATGGGCTCTGTATAAAACGTAGATAAGCCAAACGAATAGGAATCAGTCACAGTTGTCGTTAATTGATCCGTAATTCTTTGTGATGCTACCGGATACAATATGTCATTCAACGAATACACATTAGATTCTCCATCGCGTGTATTAATGGAAGTTCTGAAATCCAAAGACAAAGTACGCATTGGCTTATCGAATCGGTATCTCCATAAAATGGAATTGTTTAAAGAAAAGGCTTGATTCGTACTACTGTTTTGGTTCGTGAGATTACTCAAATTTTGGGTATCGCCTAATCGGGTTGTCCCAAATAAGTTTGATGACGCTTCATTATCCTGAAAACTTATTCTCGGTGAAAAAATGATCGAATTCTTTTTATCAATTGTGTATTCGCCACGTGCAGTAAATCGGTGGTTGTAGTTCGTATTCTTTGATACACTTGCTTCGTCATAATACTGCGTTTCATCACCTTCTAAAAAATATTCACGGAAGGTTCCTTGATCTGTGGTGTTATCTGCGCCGTTAAAGAAATAACTGGTATTGAACTTAAATTTGTTTGCCCAAGCATTAGAATAGTTTATCCCAAACGCTCCTGTTGTGTTTATTCCCGATTGCTGACCGATTAAAAAATCGCCCGGATTCGCGCCTGATCGGCTCATTCCCGGACCCCGTGTTCGACTTCCTTGCGCAGACTGAGCTATTCCCACTAAATCTTCTGTCGAAAAGTTTTGTTGGTTGATATTGTTTACCAATCCAACCACCGAAATACGCTCATTACCTTTGAAATAGTTGATGTTTCCACCTCCTACATATCGGTCTTCTGTTCCATAAGCACCAAAAAACCGACCGAACGTTCCGTTTTGCAATCCGCCTTTTGTTACAATGTTGATGGTTTTTTCTGTGTTTCCGTCATTAAATCCGGTGAATTGTGATTGGTCGGATTGTCTGTCAAATATTTGAATTTGCGAGATTACTTCTGCCGGCAAACTTTTTAAAGCCAAATTGGGGTCGTCGCCAAAAAACTCTTGTCCGTCAACCAATACACGTTTTACTTGTTCGCCTTGTGCTTGAAGCGTTCCGTTTTGATTAACAACGCCCGGCATTTTAGTGAGCAAATCTTGCGCCGATGCATCTTTGTTTACTTTGAAAGCGGCAGCATTATAAGCAGCTGTATCACCTTTCATTTCAACACGGGTTTGAACAGCCGTTACTTTAACTTCGTCGAGTTGTTCAACCTGTTCCTGAATTTCGAAACGTTTTATTTCATCCAATTTTTCTAGTGTGATTTCATTCACTATAGAATGGTAACCGACAAACGAAATGGTGAGTTTTATTTTCATGCCTTCTCGGACTCTAGGAAAGGTGAACAATCCATCGGCATCGGTTATCACACCAAATTTTCTTGTGGTGTCTCTTGCTGGAGCCATCACTACATTCGCTCCGGCTAAAGGTTCTTTAGTGGTTGCATCAACAACTAAACCTTTAAATGTAGTAGATTGAAAATTTTGATTTTGGGCAAATGCGGTTGTGCTAAGCGTAATAAATAAGATGAAAAACGAAGTAACAATTGATTTCATAAATGAGCATAATTTTTGTTGCCCAAAGTTGATGCTAAAACACATACACCCCTTCGCACAATTCCAAACATTTTACAATTCAAATAAATTGTAACAAGTGCGTGTGAATTGTAATCAACAAAGTAAAAATCGTGATTTGAATTGGCATTTAGCCTATTCACGGACATAAAAAAAGGCAATCTGATTTCTCAGATTGCCTTCAAATAAGAACTTTTAATCCTCTTAGTTTCCACCCTCAGCAGGAGTATTACCACCATCTTCTGCAGGAACAGCAGGAGCTGATTCAGCAGGTTGTGAGAAATCAGCAGGAGCTGACATCGCAGGAACTGTAGATTGAACAGCAGGAATAGCACTTGGAGCTTGTTTGTCAATTGCGAAGTTTGCAACAACGCAAAGCACTAAAAAAGCAGTTCCTAAAACTGTTGTTGATTTAGATAAAATATCTGATGTACGACGAGTACCCATCATCTGTGCAGAAGCACCGCCTACCATAGCATTCATTCCGCTACCGTCACTGTTTTGTAATAAAACAACCAAAGTTAACAGTAAACAAACGATTGCAATAAGAATAACAATAATTGTATAAAGCATAGTTTTTACTAGAAATTTTTCAAAGAGTGCGAATATACTGAGATTGAATCTTTCGAACAATGGATTTATCAGGGTGATTCAGTAAAGTTTAAATCACCCATCAAAACCTAAATCTCATTTATTTTTTTGAAAATCGTTTGCGATCGTTCGGATCGAGGTACAATTTTCTTAAACGTAATGACTTTGGAGTTACTTCGAGTAATTCATCGTTATCCAAGAACTCGATATGCTCTTCCAAACTCATTTTTTTAGCTACAGCAATCTTAACTGAATCAGCTGTTTGTGAAGCACGGTGGTTAGTCAGGTTTTTCTTTTTTGTGATGTTTACCACTAAGTCATCAGCACGATTGTACTGTCCAATAACCATTCCTTTGTAAATTGGGCTGCCCGGTTCAACAAAGAATACACCTCTATCCTGAACGCCTTCAAGCGCATAAGCAGTTGTTTCACCGTCTTCTAATGCTACGATTGCACCACGTAAACGTCCGGCAATTTCACCTTTGTATGGTTCGTAACCCATGAACTGTTGGTGCATTAAACCGGTCCCGCGAGTTTCAGTTAATAATTCACCACGGAAACCAATTAAACCACGAGATGGTACAGAGAACGCAATTCGGTGGTTATCACCTTCCTGATTCATAGAAACCATCACGCCTTTACGTTTCAAGAGATTATCGATTACTTTGTTCGAATAATCAGCATGAACGTCGATGATTACTTCTTCCATCGGCTCGCATTGAACGCCATCGATATCCTGCATAAGTACTTCAGGACGAGAAACAGCAAATTCAAAACCTTCACGACGCATGGTTTCAATCAAAATAGCCAACTGTAATTCACCGCGGCCGGCAACTTTAAATACATCCGGGTTTTCTGTGCCTTCAACTTTGATAGCAACGTTGTTACGCACTTCTTTATCCAAACGGTCTTTTATGAAGTTTGAAGTAACATAAGTTCCTTCGCGACCAGAGAATGGTGAATCGTTCACTCGGAAGTACATAGCCAAAGTAGGCTTATCAATATCCATGAACGGAATTGGAGTCAAATCTTTAGCATCGGTAAGTGTATCACCGATATTTACATCAGGGTAACCTGCAATAGCGATAATATCACCTGCTTCAGCAACTTCAACCGGCTCACGTTTTAAACCGTGGTATGTAAACAACTTGGTTGCACGAGCTTTTTGTTTGAGTTCGCCGCCATTGGTTAATAAAGCCACATCTTGGTTTACTTTGATAGTACCTTGCTCTAAACGTCCAACCGCGATACGACCTACGAAATCGTTCCACTCAACGTTCGATACCAACATTTTAAATGGCTTATCTAATTCTGCTTGTGGAGGTGAAACAACTTCTAAAATAGTTTCAAACAATGGATCTAAGTTTACACCCGGCACATCTAAGCTTTTGCTGGCAACACCTTGCTTACCAATAGCATAAAGTACTTTAAAATCTAATTGTTCGTCTGTAGCATGTAAATCAACAAACAAATCAAACACCATGTTTAATACATCGTCAGGGCGGGCATCATCACGGTCGATTTTATTTACTACTACGATAGGTTTGTAACCTAACTGTAAGGATTTTCTTAATACGAATTTAGTTTGAGGAAGTGGACCTTCAGCAGCATCCACCAAAAGAATAACCCCATTTACCATTTTTAAGATACGTTCTACCTCACCACCAAAATCGGCGTGGCCCGGAGTATCAACAATATTAATTTTAGTGTCTCTCCATACAATAGCGGTGTTTTTTGCCATGATGGTGATACCTTTTTCGCGTTCCAAATCATTGGAGTCCATCACACGTTCAGCAACTTCTTGGTTTGCTCTGAACGTTCCGCTTTGTTTTAACATTTCATCTACAAGCGTAGTTTTGCCGTGGTCTACGTGAGCCACAATGGCAATATTTCTTAGATTTTTAGACATGGGGTTGTTTGGGTTCAAATTTTGAGCGGCCAAATATACCGAATTTGGCTTGAATTTTTATGCATTTACGCAGAATAACTCGCCAAATCTTCACACTTCTTTCTGAAACCAGACTTCCAAGCACTATTTCACACAAAAGACTCTTTTATTACTTAAAGAGTTATAGTTAGAATTTATATGTCCAATTGGAAAACTGAATTTCATAAGCTATTTAGACCTCGTATATTTTAATCAGTTCGAAAAATTCTGATTTCTGATAATCGGAAATCAATAACCAACCTTATAAGGAAGTATCATGGCTTACACTTTACCCGCTCTTCCATACGCTTACAATGCTTTAGAGCCTCATTTTGATGCAAAAACAATGGAAATCCACCACACTAAACACCATCAGGCTTATATCAATAATGCCAATGCCGCTTTAGAAGGAACCGAATTTGCAGCTCACAGCGTGGAAGACTTACTCAAAAACATCGACAAAGTACCTGCTGATAAAAAACAAGCTTTGATTAACAATGCCGGCGGCCATGCAAACCACTCTTTATTCTGGACTGTACTTTCTCCAAATGGTGGCGGCGAACCTAAAGGTGCTTTAGCTGATGCTATCACTTCTGCTTTCGGTTCTTTTGCTGCATTCAAAGAATTGTTTGCTAAAGCTGCTGCAACCCGTTTTGGTTCAGGCTGGGCCTGGTTAGTTGTTAACAATGGCAAATTAGAAGTAACATCTACACCAAATCAAGATTCACCTTTAATGAGCGGAGCTGCTCCAATTTTAGGTCTTGATGTTTGGGAACATGCTTACTATCTCCATTATCAAAACCGTCGCCCTGATTATGTTACTGCGTTCTGGAATGTTGTAAACTGGGAACAAGTAGCTGTTAATTTCGAAGCTGCTAAGTAATTTAACCTTATGAACAGGTGCATTGATTTACTTTGCACCTGTTTTTTTTTGATGTGTTTGCACGACGAAAACCGTAATTTTGCACATCACCGAAAACACCTCCAATACACCTCAAAGAAAGAAACGAATATGCAATTCGGATTTGGAATAGGCCCAAGCGTTGACTGGATGCGTGAAGAACTCACCGAAGTTGGCGTTCAAGAATTAAAAACACCACAAGATGTTGATTCTGCTATGAATGTTGCCAAAGAAGGCACCACTCTTTTAGTTATCAACTCCGTTTGTGGTTGCGCAGCAGGAAATGCTCGTCCTGCCTTAAAAATCGCTCTCGAAGGCGATGCAAAACCTGACAGAATGTTCACCGTTTTTGCGGGTCAGGATAAAGAAGCTACTGCACATGCTCGCGAATACTTCTCTCAATTCCCACCATCTTCTCCATCATTTGCGTTTTTTGTTGATGGTGAGATTAAAGCGATGATTCCTCGCCAACGAATTGAAGGACGCAATGCCATGCAGGTTAGCGAAGACCTCAAAATGGTATTTAACGCTTTCTGTACAAAAGAAGCCTAGTTTTTAACCTAAGTTTAGCTTTGTGTTTGAAATCCCGAATGTGAAATCATGTTCGGGATTTTTTTTATGCCAGTTCAATACATTCCTAATACAGGCAATAACAACTACTTATGAATTTTATATTCATTTTTTTTGCCGGTTTAATTGCCGGTTCATACACATAAAAAAAGCCACTTTTCAGTGGCTTTTTCTTTAAGCATAAAATTTCTTACCTGCCTTTGCATACTCTTCGAGAATTGGACAAGGCTTAAAGCGTGTTCCATACTCTTTTTCGAGTTTCTGCATCGTTGCCAAAACGGTATCAGCGCCTACCGTATCTATCCAGAAGAATGGACCTCCTTTAAATGGCGGAAAACCTAATCCAAGAATAGCTCCGAGGTCACCGTCTTTTGCGCTAAGCAGAATGTTATCGTGCAAACACCAAAGGGCTTCGTTCACCATCATCATTCCCATGCGCTCCTGAATCACTTTAAAATCGATTGATTTACGATTCGAGCCTCCGAAATAGGAATAAATTCCGGTATTCACTTCTTTTTTCTTTTTGTCGTCTTCATACAAATAAAAACCCTTTTTGGACTTTCTTCCAAAGAATCCCGCATTATACAAATCTTTTGTCACACTGGTTGATTCCATTCCGCGCTTTGCAAAAAACGGCCCCATCACATCGTTAATATGCGCCGCTACGTCAATACCTACTTCATCGAACAATGCCATCGGTCCGACCGGGAATCCCCATAATTTCATAGCTTTTTCTACATCTTCTATTTTGGCACCTTCTTCCAATAAAACGAGCGCTTCGTTCATATATGGAGCCAAAATTCGAGTCGTGTAAAATCCGGGGCCATCGTTTACCACAATATTGGTTTTTCCCTGCTTGTTACCGATTTCATATGCTGTTCCGGTTACCCAATCAGCGGTTTGTTCAGTTTTGATGATTTCCAACAATGGCATTTTCTGAACGGGTGAAAAGTAATGCATACCAACAACTTGCTCTGGTTTTGCACTGCCTTTTGCGATATCTGTAATTGGCAAACTAGATGTATTCGATGCAAAAATCATGTGCTCGGGCGATGCAGCTTCGCACTCTTTTAACACCGAATGTTTCACATTGATATCTTCAAAAACGGCTTCAATTACCACATCAACCGCTTTAAAATCCGAATATTTAGCACTGGGCTGGATTCGCGCCATCACTTGGTCTTCTTCAAACTTTTTGATGATACGTTTTTTCGTTTTCTTGTTAATGTCTTTATAAATAGACTGATATCCTTTAGCCGCCGACTCTAAATCGCGGTCTTTTAATATGACTTCATAACCGCCATTTTCAGCTGAAACTTGTGCTATTCCTGAACCCATCAAACCGGCACCTAACATTCCGATTTTTTTCACGGGTTTAACATGTTCAGCCCAAGGGTTTTTCTTAGCCTCGGTCATACCAAAGAACAAATTCACTAATGCTTTTGATTCTGAGCCCAAAACTAATTCGGCAAAATGAGAAATTTCAGCTTCTTGACCTGCATAAAATCCACGTTCCATTCCCGTTTTTATACAATCCAAAATCTTCAAGGGCGCAGGATAATTGCCAAGAGTTTGCTTCATCACCATTTTTTTAGCCTGTGAGTAGATGATTCCACGAGTTAAACCTGTGCTTTCCAATAATTTTTCGGGCATAGAACGCAGATCTTTTTTCTCAATCTTTTTGCCGATTAACTTTTTGGCATGCTCAAGGGCAACATCAATTAATGCGTGTTTGTGAACCATCACATCAACCAAACCCATTCTTTTTGCCTGACGCGGATACACATTTTTCCCGGTTAGCATAATATCCAAGGACTTTTGCAAACCGATTAATCTTGGCAAACGTTGTGTTCCACCGCCACCGGGAAGCAAGCCTAATTTCACTTCCGGCAATCCGAATTTTGTTTTGCTTGAATCTGTACAAACTCTTGAGTCACAAGCTAAAGCAACTTCTAATCCACCACCCAAACAAGCACCGTGTATCGCTGCCACTATCGGCTTTTTGAAATGCTCTAGACTGTTAAGTAATTCGTTTCCCGGGCGTGTAAATGCAAATACATCTTCTTTAGTTTTGAATGATGAAAGTACATTCAAATCCGCTCCGGCAATAAAATTATCCTCTTTTTTTGATGCAAGAACAACAGCCTTAATATGCTCGTCGTGTTCAATTTCCTTCATAATTCCAGGAAACTCTGACACCAACTGACGATCTAAGGTGTTCATCTTCTCATTTTGTCGATCCATCCAAACAATGGCGACTTCGTTTCGTTTTTCTAGTGATAGGTAGTTCATGTTCATTTTTTTAAAAGGCGTATGGATTATGGAGAGTGGAGTAAGGGGTTTAAAATCGTTCAGAGCTTTGAATACTTTTTATCAACCCTTCAAGTAACCTGCCGATTGCATCTAATTCTGATTCCAGTTCAGACTGATTCCAATATTTCAGGTCATTAGCAAGAATGATGTAATATCTTACTTCTTCTAAGGATGTTTGAGAAATTGAGTAGAAGTACACTTTTTCTTTTCGACTTCTTTTCCGAAAACATTCAGCAATATTTGCCGGGACAGAAATAGATGCTCTTCGAATTTGAGAAGTCAGTCCAAAACGTTCATCGGTCGGAAACTTCTCTGTTTCTCTATAAATAGTAAGCACAAATTGATGAGCTTTTTGCCAAACTAACAAATCTTTAAACGTAATAGGTGAATTCGTTGTTAGGCGACCTTGCTCCATACTCCCTACTCCATGTTCCACATTATTTATTATATCGTTTCAGTACCATTGCGTGACCTTGTCCGCCGGCGGCGCATGCTGCCAAGAGTGCATACTCGCCATCTTCCTGAATCAGGCGATTCGCTGCAGTTGTAACCAATCGAGCACCGGTAGCACCGAATGGGTGACCAATACTCAAGGAACCACCCCAATTGTTAAACGTATCCATCGGAATTTCACCGAAAACATCGTAACCGGCTTTTTCCATGAATGATTTACTGTTGAGCGCGTTCAAGTTTGCAAGTATTTGTCCGGCAAACGCCTCATGAAACTCCCACACAGAAATATCTTCTTTTTTGAGTCCGAGTTTCTTTAACAACTTAGGCGCTGCATAAGCCGGTCCAAGTAATAATTCTTCACCCGGATCTTGAGAAACGTACGTGTAATCCAACAACTCAGCTTTTGGAGTTAAGCCGAGAGCCAAGGCTTTTTCTTCCGACATAATCAACGTAGCTGATGCACCGTCCGTTAAAAACGAGGCATTCCCGGCGGTAATCGTTCCATGTGGCTTTATAAACGCCGGACGCAATTTTGCTAATTTTTCATAGGTCGTATCACCGCGGATTCCATTATCACGCTCAACCGGTTTAAAACGAGGCGGAACCACAACCGGAACCACTTCCTGAGTGATATACCCTTTCTCATATGCTTCATGAGCCATCAAATGTGAGCGCATGGCAAATCTGTCCTGATCTTCGCGAGAAGCTCCGAAAGCAGCAGCCAACTTATCAGCACTTTGCCCCATCGTTTCATTAGTTGAAAACTCGGTGATGGAAGGTGCTTCCGGTGCCAAATGAGAAAACTTGAAGCCTTTGAAAAACTTCATGAATTCAAGCGGCGATTTATACTTGGTAGCCTCAAGGAATTTTTTACGCATCACCCGTTGAAAACGAATAGGCACGTCAGACATCGTTTCCGTTCCACCCGCAACAATAATTTCAGCCTGTCCGGTTCTAATTAAATCCACCCCAGTAGAAATTGCTTGGTTTGATGAAATACAAGCCATCGTAACCGTATGTGCAGGAACAGATTTCGGAATTCCAGCCGCTAAGGATGATTCACGGGCGATATTCGATGTTTTTACTTCCTGAATAACAATACCCATAATTACGCGGTCAATTTCTGCCGGATTGATGGCATTTCGTTTTAGGAGTCCGGCAATAGCCATTCTTCCTAAATCGTAAGCCATTAAATCTTGATAATCGGTACCCGAACGCAAAAACGGAATTCTGACACCATCAACGAGAACTACTTTTTTAAGAGACATAAGAACTGGTAAGATCAGTTATAGATTATTTTTGTGCAAAATAATTGTTGATTATTGAATAAACAAGCGCTTTCATGCAGCTATTTGTAAAAATTGGTCTGACCAGATTTTAATCAACTTAAAATCTTGCACATTCATTTCTTTCAATTTGATTTTACTTATTTAAACGCGTTTTCTATTTTCAAGTATTATCGTGAATTACATGTATCGTATGCTAAAACTGTCACTATTTATTTTATTCATCTTTTTCACAGGAAATTTGAGCGCACAGCAACATCAGTTGTCAGGGTATTATTTTCTGGGTGATGCACAAGACGGGTATATGTTTCTAATCCAAAAGAATGAAAAAACTGCTAAAGAACATTTCATTGTGTATGATTATTTGAAGAAAACGTTTACTGATATCCATCGCTTTCAATCAGTAAAAACAGAAACTGACCATAATTCGCCCGATAACCACACTATCGTTACACGCGACATAAGTCACTATAAAAATCAACATTATGTTTTAAATGAGTGGTATGCTTACTGGTTTGACAGCTTCACATTGCGAAAAAAAGTTCGTATTCGGTATGATGATTATGTATTCCCGACTCACATTACCCGATTAAATGACGATGAAGTTTTAATTGGCGGATTTGACACCCTAGATACAAATCATTTTTGGCGTGTTCATAAAAACGGGACTTCCTATCAGTATGACAACATTCCGCCTCTTGGGCCAATAATTACACTTGTTAATCTGAACAACAAAACCATTGCTGTTTGTAAAAAAGGAATTTTAGAATTTGGAACGAATACAATTACAAGTCCATATTTACTTAAGAATTTAAAACACGACATTCATTCAGCAATTGTGAATGCGAATACATTGTCCATTTTTGTAATGCAAAATGAAATCATGCACGTGCCGGATCTTATGATTCAAATCAACCCTGACAATTGGAATGAAGAATTTTCGCGAAATACAGCAACTGATTTTATCAATCGTCCGCTTGGCATAGACAAGAATAAACGAGTATGGTTTGCCAAAAATGGGAATATCTACTTCGAATTAAACGGCAAAGTAGTAAAAACTCGCTTTGAGAATAGTGATGAAGACTCATCAAACTCATTTTTTAATGACGGTTACTTAAACATCAATTTAACCCCGCACGGCATCCTTGCAAATCGGAATAAAACACTCACATTAATCCCATTTTATGATTTGGAATAAGACTCTTTTATGCTTGATCTTGTGTACAACAAGTGCTTCAGCGCAGAACTCCAATTCAATACTTGCTGCTTATTACAATGAAAAAAGCGATCAGGTTTGGGTGAATCGTACAGACAAAAGTATTCAATATTTTGACATGCATTCCAATGAATTAAACACTTTAGAAGGCGTAAAAGCAGACTATTTCTGGGATTATGGTAACTACTATCTTATTAAAAACAACAGTCTATTATTTGAAATAGACAAAACCTCGCATTCCGTTAAAAAACTGCCAATTACTATTACCACTCCATCAAACGCATTATTTACTTATTACCCAGCGAAAAATTCAACCTTATTTATTATAAAAATCGTTGATTTTATGGATTACTATCCGGCCGTTATTGATATACAAACAGGACAAAAAAAAGCACTTTCATCACAAAGCTTTGAAATTATCAGTGACATTCATGAAGATGAATCGGGTAATTATTGGCTAACTGACAACAATCTGTATCGATATAACAGAGAAACGAATGAATGGAATCTGATTTTTAAAAAGACCAAAGAAACGGATTGGC
Source organism: bacterium (assembly GCA_006226965.1). Taxonomy (GTDB): domain Bacteria; phylum Bacteroidota; class Rhodothermia; order Balneolales; family M1805; genus M1805. The sequence goes on from SBGQ01000176.1 coordinate 28,918, forward strand.
TTCAAGACATACAATCAACCAAAAATGATTTATATGTAAGCACTTGGAAATCATTAATCCTAAAATTCGATATAACAAATCCGGGGAAAGAAGTAAGCATTCTCAGCAATGTTGCACCGTTTAAAATCAAAACATTTGATGTATCTCAAAACGGAACGATTTCTGTTGCTCTAGACCGAAGAATTGCTTGGTTAGAAAATGGAGATTGGACTGAAATCCCTTCACACAAATTGAATACGATTGAAGGCGATATCCATCAAATACAGTTTATTGGCAACAAGAAAGTGCTGATAAATACCGGATATTCGTTCGGAATTATATCCTTAAATTAATCTTACTTCGAATATTTATTGTACAACTATGTCTCTACAATCGAGTATTTATTACTCCTTCAATTACACAAAACGCAATTGCACTATTCTGTCAACTATTTTGTTATTATTTACGCTTGTAGTCAATGTTAAAGCTCAAAATAATAACACCTCAGAGCTTTTTATTATAGCCGGATTGCAAGCAACAAATGTTGTTGGTTATACTAGTGACACTCCATTTATTTCGATGCATATTGGTTTATTAAAAAAAAACCACAAACTAACGCCTGCTTTTATTACTAAATACTCAACTGAGGAAATTAACTTTTATAGTAACCTATCTATTTATTTTCAAATTGATAGTTTTTTAGAGTCCAACCTCTATAAATATTCTACTCAAAAAGATAACATCTACTATATTCTTCCATCTTTTCACTTTGAAAATCAAAGTCCGTTTTTTAAGTATTTTAACTATAAAAACAAGTTAAAAACCTTTTTGAATATGGGGCTATCTCTTAGTCCATACTTGATTCTTCGAAATCAAATCAATAACAACATTAAATGGAAAACATCAACTATTAGACCACTCAATGTCTACTTTGGATTAAGTTCTGATATAAAAATCAATTCCGATGTTTTTTTTAATAT